>JAZFSN010000116.1:0-14422 GCA_036446195.1 Thermodesulfovibrionia bacterium
AGAAACAGGTCCCTTTTTTTATGAAGTTTTGAAAATTTTTTTCAAAGATACAAAGTGCAGATTTCTTCCTATTATCAATGATTGACAGCTTTTAATAACGATTGTAGATTACAACTGGTAATATATAGACAGGGGAGCCAAAGGGGTCAGCCCCCACCTGAGGCGGGTAAACTTGACATTGGACAAACAGAAAAAGGTTAAGGGCTAAATCTTCTTTTTCTTCCTTATTCTCTATAGCTACTTCCTTTGCAAACTCATGTTCAAGCTGGTCCTCCGGTACTGGCAAATGCAACCATTGATAGGATATTTGACAGAGCGGATATCTCCATCTTCAAAGGAAATAGCTATCGCTTAAAAGGAAAAATCAAGGTGAAAAATCTTGACTTAAAAATGAAGAAGAAATAACATTATTAAATTGGTGGTCTCGATTAGCTAGGACGCGACACTATGTTACCATCAAAGATAGTAAAATTATATTAACGGAGGAAAAATCATGTCCCGTTCGGATATTTTAAAAATACTCAAAGAGTTCAAAGAAAAACATGCTGAAGAATACGGCATTTTATTGATGGGTATTTTCGGATCGGTTGCCAGAGACCAGGTCACAGATGAAAGTGATGTGGACGTGGTCGTGAAAATGAAAAGACCTGATTTGTTAACCCTCTCCCGTATGCGCATCGAACTTGAAGAGCTGATGCATGTACACGTGGATATTATTAATTATCGTGAAAAAATGAACAACTTTTTAAAAAAGAGAATTGACCGGGAGGCTGTGTATGTATGATAAGGCACTAACAGTCGAAGTGTTGTCTCAAATACTGATCGCAACTCATAGGATAGCCAGACGGTTTGAGACAGTCAAATCTCCTGAGGACTTCCTTCGCTCCGATGAAGGGCTGGACAAACTCGATGCTATCTGCATGATGCTTATTGCTATCGGAGAAAGTTTGAAAAAGATAGATAAGATAACCGGGAATACATTGCTCAATAAATATCCGCAGATAGATTGGAAAAGCGCAAAAGGAATAAGAGATATCATAAGCCACAATTATTTTGATTTAAATGCAGAAGCTGTTTATGAAACATGCAAGAAAGATATACCTGTATTAATTGACACAATCGAAAAAATAATAGAGGATTTAAAATAGATGGCACTACATCCTGACTTTCCAAAATCTCCTCATATAATCCTTGATCCGTCAACAGAGAATAGGGTTACATCTTAAATAATAAATATTAAACCAGCCACTCATTATGGAGGTTGAACTTCCATAATTCTACACAAGGCGGTAAATGTAACATGGGTTCCCCCGATGAATTGGGGATCTGAATGAGGCGGAAAATCCCCACCTGCGCGCCTGAGGAGTGTTGGGGACGCCATGATTTTTACAAGGGACTGTAAAACGCAGTCCCTTTTTTTAAGGACAATAATACTACAAAATAGAGGGTAAATTATTAAAGGCATTTTTTCGTTGTATGACATTAAAATTAAATGTCAAGATTCAAACCAGATCTGACCCTCTTTTTTCTCTTGAAAAGGGTTTTTCTATCAGGAGTATGAAAATTTATTTGCTATTTGTCAGATATTTGATAAAATTCTAATATGGGAATTATAAAAAGGAGACTCGGGAAAACAGGAATTGATGTAACCATTTTAGGTCTTGGCGGAGAAGGAGTCCTTAGGACATATGGGAATGAAAAAGAAGCATATGCATTAATCAATAAGGCTATAGACCTTGGGATTAACTATTTTGAATCTGCAAGGGCGTACTCAGAAAGCGAAGCATATTATGGGCGTGCATTGAAAGAAAGAAGGACAGAGATTTTTCTTACAAGTAAATCACATGCCAGGGACAAACGGGGTGCCTTGTCTCATCTGCATGAAACCCTGAAAAACATGAAGACCGACCATCTCGATTTATGGCAGGTCCATGATGTTAGAAGTGATGATGAGATTGGAGAGATATTTGGTCCGGATGGTGCAATTGAAGCATTTGTTGAGGCAAAAAATAAAGGTCTTGTAAGGTTCATAGGTGTAACCGGTCATCACGCGCCATTAATAATAAAAGGATGTATTGAGAAGTTTGATTTTGATACTGTACTGATTCCTGTAAATCCTGCAGAGCCAGGATACAAGGACTTTCTTGAAGAAATAATTCCCCTTGCTAATAAAAAAGGTATGGGCATTATTGGTATGAAAGTATATTTCAGGGGCTTTGCAAGGGAACTGCCCGGGGTTACTACAATGGAACCCTTTTTTCGCTTTAGCCTTTCACAGCCGATAACAACAGCAGTAATCGGGTGCGATAATATTCAGCAGCTTGAAGAAAATGTGAACTTTGCAAGATCTTTCAGCCCAATGACAGATAGAGAAATACAAGGCCGTATAGATATTATTTCCCCATATGCAAGGAGACTTATGTATTATAAGCCATGAGTATTACCAATTATGGAAGTTGAACCTCCATAATTCTACAGAATCAATCCCACCTCGAATCCCACCTCGAAGGTGGGATTGATAGGTGAAATAAAAAAGAGGGGAACTTTTATTAATATCCAATACTTTTATCAGAAAACAGTACAGGCTTGTGCATTATCATCCGGTTTCTTCCTTCGGTTTTTGCCTTATAAAGTGCGGCGTCAGCAAGCTGGATTGCCCTTTCAATTGTATCTGCGTCTTTAGGATAGCTCGCTATGCCACCGCTTATTGAAAGAAACCCTAAAGGCTGTTTGTCGCCATGGGGGAACATATGATTGACTATTGTACCCTTGATCCGTTCGGCATAAACAAGGGCATCTTCTTTAGTAGAACCGGGCAGCATAACAATGAATTCTTCGCCGCCATACCGTGCGATAATAGTGCCTTTACGAGATGATTTTGTTAGCAGATCACTAAATTCCTTTAAGAGACGGTCGCCTTCCTGGTGCCCGTTGGTGTCATTATAATGCTTGAAATTATCGATATCAAGCAGGCAAACTGATATTGGCAGGTCTTCCTTTAAGGATTTTTCTGCATACTTCAGCGTCATGTAGAAAAAATAACGCCGGTTGTAAAGTCCGGTCAAAGGGTCTGTAATAGATTCATCCTTCCACTCTTTCAGATATGACTGATTAATCAGAACAACACTTGCAATATCAGCAATCATTTTCAAAAGATTGCGATCATTGCCAGTGGGTTTTTTAATCTCCCCTATTCCGATAACACCAAGCAGTTTGTTTTTAAAATGAATCGGAGCTGCCATCGAAAGTTTATCTCCTGTTTTCCCCTGGTCTTCTAACCCGACGCCCTTATAACTAAGTCTTCTTACTTTTATAATACCGTCTTTGCCAGCATTACCGATCAGTCCTTCTCCAGGTGCGTATGAGACCTGTTCCCCGGTGGCTTTCCCAAGCTGATTTATTTTCTTAAGAATGTTTTTTTCTGTGTCAAAAACATAAAATTCAATTGTATCAGTATTGATAATATCCTTAACCAGAAGAATAACAGTTGATGTTAAATCATCGAAACTGAGTGAAGAATAGAGCTGCTTAACAACATCAGTGAGCTTTTGAGTAAAATTGAAGTAACGGGCATTAAGCTCGTTTAAATTGTTTATTTGTGAATTAAGCGTGCTTAGTTTATTATCCATATACGCAGCATCTCTGGAGTAGGCAGGAATATTTTTGTTTATTGCTTTCTGCTTTTTTTGGATTTTCCTGTGTTCTACCATCTTGCCTATCTGGTAAGCGATAAATGTTATGATACCTGCCGCCAGCAATATAAAAAATTTTATTATATATTCTAAGTTTTCCATTTTTTCTTTATGTAAACCGCTATAGTCAGCATAAAGCCACCCAGAATCAAGGCAGTCCGGGGATACTTAACTGTGTAAACCACAGGAGCCAGCATTGCCCTCGTGACAGTCCTGAGCAACTCATTTTTTGCAATAACATTTGCAACCGGAGGCGAGTATTTATAGTATATTCTCACAAATCCTTTACCTAATGGATTTGTCAAAAGATGACGATCTCTGAACTCCCTTAATAGTGTTACTTCATCTACCATATAACTGCCGTAAGCTGCCGTAGCTATAAAACAGGTAGCTCCCGGGGAACCATATCCTCCATTCCCGGAGGGTTCATCGTAGGGTCAGCCTGCTACGGAAGATGCAGGCAGCAAAACCACGGCAAGAGAAACTATTATCATTAAGAATATCAATTTTTTCATGATACAGTTCTTATTACTATTCTTATGTAGTTATCAATAACAGTATTATAATGAATACATTAAAAATCTGTTATTTTTATTAAAAAACTTTTACCGCCTTAAGAATACTCATAAATGTTGTTTACGTGGTACTTTGAAAATCCATTGAAATTGAACTATAACAAACGAAATAAGCAATGTTACATTTTTATCATGCTGACTCCCGTTCTCCGCAGTGCTACGGAGAACAGGAGCGGGAATGACAATACTAAGGGGGTATGTCAACTTAATTAAGGTGTTTGTATTAAATAAGAAATTTAAGTATATATAAGTATATAATAGTGTGAAGTGCGGGCAGGAGGAGCCTGAACCGGCTTTCAGATTTTAAGTTCGGCTGCTACTTTTTTAAAAAAACCAGTAATGCATTTTAAAAAATGGTGAAAGAACCTAAAGTCACTGTTTCCAGGGAATATCTCAGGAATTTAGAAAGAAAAGTGGAAGACCTGAAGACCCTTATAGAGGTTTCCACCATTATATCCTCAACACTTGATTTTAACGACCTTATAACCCTCGTTATGGAAAAGACCAAGCAGGTAATGGATGCAGAGGCGTGTTCGATCCTTCTTTACAATAGTGATACAAACAGGCTTGAATTTGAGGTTGCCCTGTGCAAAGAGGAGAAAGCATCAGAGAAATTAAGGGAAAAGGTCACCCTTGAGATGGGCCAGGGTATTGCCGGCTGGGTTGCAGAGAATCTGAAGCCTTTGATTATAGAGAACGCAAAAGAAGACAAGCGGTTTTATGGAAAGGCAGATGAAATGACAGGATTTACAACAAGAAGCCTGATAGCTGCCCCGCTTATCGGAAGGTGCGGCCTTATTGGTGTGGCAGAGATACTTAATCCGAGGCACAAGGATTGCTTTGACAGTTATGACGCAGAGATATTTCAGACCCACTGCAGGCATATTGCCATTGCCATTGAAAATGCGCGCTTTCACAAGTTATCCATTGAAAGGGAGAGGCTCAGGCATGAGCTTGAGATTGCCTCTGCAGTACAGAGGAGTTTTCTTCCTGAATCTCCAATTTTCAAAAAAGGCAATATAGTAGTATCAGCATTGAACATCTCAGCTGCAAAGGTTGGGGGTGACATCTATGATTTTGTAGAGCCTGTTGAAGGCAAGGTGGGAGTCCTGATAGGCGATGTCTCTGGCAAAGGTGTGTCTGCTGCACTGTATATGGCAAAGATTATCAGCGAGTTCAGATATATTGCGCATATGACAGACTCAACCGGGGTTATTTTTAAACGCTTGAATTCCCAGCTTTCCAGTGCACCGAGGGGCATGTTTCTCACCGCCGTGTACATAATAGTGGATATTATTACAGGAGCCCTGCACTTGTCTGTAGCCGGCCATCCTCCATTTTTGTGGCTGACCAATGGACAGGCAAAGGTAATGAATGTCCCGTCCGGTCCTCCGCTTGGGATCCTGCCTGTAGACTATCCTGAAACTGCTATTTCTCTTAAAAAGGGCGACAGACTGATTTTGCTGACTGACGGGGTGTTTGATGCGAAAAACAGGGAAGGGGAGAGGATTGGATTTGACAGGCTTGTTGAATTTATAAAGAGTCATCTAAGTGAGGAAGAGCTTATTCAGAAGATTGTTGATTATGTAAATAATTTTTCAAAGGACACTGAAAGGGCTGATGATCTGACCTTGGTTGAGGTCAGAATGGCTTAAAGACGCGTTAACATGAAAAATTCTGCAGTTCTCATAATACCCTCGCATCCTAAGTTTCTCTCGGTGTTAAGGGGCTTAACAGCCGCGATGGGGGAACTGTCCGGTATGACAACTATGGAGATAGAAGATGTAAAACTTGCAGTTGATGAGGCATGTTCAAACGTAATAAAGTACGCATACAGTGGAGATGAAGGCAAGAGGATAACAGTAAAATTCAGGATTGCAAAAGACAGGTTTGAGGTAATTATGGAGGATACCGGGATTAAAACACATCCGGAATTTATAAAGGGCAGAAGCCTTGAAGATGTAAGGCCGGGCGGGCTCGGCATACACCTCATCAAAAGAGCTTTTGATGTCTTTGCATTTGATGAGAAAAAGAAAAAGGGCAACAGGCTAACATTAATCAGACATAAAAAAAACATAAAAAAGAGTAATGAACATTGAGATAACAGACCATAAAGGCAACAAGGTAATTGCAGTTTCAGGGGACATAGATATGTATTCTTCTCCCGCGCTGAGGAAGGAATTACTGAGCCTTATAGACAAAAAGGCTGCAAACCTGCTTGTTGATTTAAGCAGGGTTTCTTATATTGACAGTTCAGGGATTGCAACTTTTGTGGAAGGACTTAAGATGATGAAGGCAGGTGGATACGGCGGAAGACTGAAATTAATTGGTATGCCCGAGGGAATTATGGAGATATTCAGGTTTTCCAAACTGGATAATATCTTTGAGATATACGGGAATGTTGATGATGCCCTCAATAGCTGAAAACTTCTTTGGTTTCATAGGAAGAAAGACCCTCTTACTCCTGAAGGATTTAAATTACGCGTCTATACTGATAAACGATACTTTTTACTGGGCGTTTATCTCTCCATTTAAAGGCAAGGCAATAAGAGTCAGGGTGACAATATCTGAAATAGTAAAGGTAGGTTATAATTCTGTCCCTATTGTCGCTGTTATCGCGCTCTTTATTGGAATAATCCTTGCGCTGCAGGCGGCCTATCAGTTAAAGAAGGTGGGGGCATTAATATATGTAGCAGACCTTGTGGGCGTTTCCTTAACAAGGGAGCTCGCCCCGATACTCACGGCAATCATAGTAGCCGGAAGAAGCGGTTCTGCATTTGCCGCCGAGATTGGCTCGATGAAGGCTGCTGAGGAGATTGATGCGCTCGTAACCATGGGAATTAATCCGGTGAGATTCCTTGTAGTGCCAAAGCTGCTAGCCCTGCTGATTATGCTGCCCGCCCTTACGGTCCTTGCAGATTTTATAGGCATTTTAGGCGGTTTTCTGCTTGCAATAACAGAACTTGAAATCCATCCGTATAATTATTTCCAACAAACTCTGAATGCACTTGTCATGAACGATATAGTTACAGGGCTTATAAAGGCCATGGCTTTCAGTGTTATTATAACAATAGTTGGCGCATATCACGGCTTCAGGGTAGAGGGAGGGGCAGTAGAGGTCGGCAGGCATACTACTGCATCGGTTGTCACATCCATTTTCCTGGTGATTGTCTTTGATCTTTTCTTTACAACCATGTTTTACTTTTTTACTTAAAAATGGAAAAGGCAATAGAAATTACAGGCCTTGTGACTCATTACGGGGAAATAGAAATCCTTAAGAACATATCCTTTTCCATATCAAGGGGAATGACAACAGTAATACTCGGGGGAAGCGGATGCGGGAAAAGCACCCTGCTTAAACACCTTATCGGACTGCTAAAGCCGACGGTAGGAAGCATTAGAATTAACGGGCAGGACATAACGGCAATGAAAGAGGGCGAACTGGATGAAGTCAGAAAAAGGATGGGTGTTTTATTTCAGGGGTCAGCCCTGCTTAATTCCATGACACTTGCAGACAATGTTGCCCTTCCTATGAGGGAACATACGAAATTAGAGGAGTCCACCATGCAGATTATGGTCCGCATGAAGCTGGAGCTTGTAGGACTTTCCGGGTTTGAGGATTACTATCCGTCCCAGCTTTCAGGCGGCATGAAAAAGAGGGCGGGCATTGCAAGGGCAATGGCACTGGATCCCGAGTTCCTTTTCTTTGATGAACCCTCTGCCGGACTTGACCCGGTAACAGCTGCAGGCATTGATGAACTTATACTAAAACTCAAAAAAGCATTTAAAATGACCTTTGTTGTTGTAACACATGAGCTTCCAAGTATCTTTACAATTGCGGATTATGTGGTTATGCTTGATTTTGGCGAGATAATCTTCTCCGGCACGCTTGATGAATTAAGGGCCTCTGATAACCACAGGGTGCGGATGTTTCTTGAAAGAAAGCCGGAGAAAGAAGTATATTCGCCGGAGGACTATTTCAGGATTATTGCAGGGGATTAATCATGGAGGTCGGATGGCATATTTAAAGGAGGAGATTAAGGCAGGGATAATAATTTTTGCTTCACTTGTTGTCCTGAGCGGGTTTACAATCCTGATTGGCGGCAGCCAGCTTTTTAAGGAATTTGACGTCTATTATGTAAATGTAATGAATGCAGCAGGCCTTGAATCGGGTTCACAGGTTAAACTTGGCGGCGTGAGAGTCGGAAGGGTCCTGAATATAGAAGCGCCGGACAGTGCGGGTGAACCTGTAATCATTACAATAGGCTTAAAGAGCGGAACTGCAATTTATAAAGGGACCAAAGCAGTTATTACTCAAATTGGCTTTGTAGGTGATATCTATCTTCTGCTTGCGGTAGATGATGCAAAAGATGAAAAGTTCAGAGTTGAAGAAACTATTCCGTCAGTTGAAGGTATTGATTTTGGAATCCTCATGGCAAAGGTTGGTGATATTTCCGAGTCTCTGGATGATTTAATTAATAATATAGAGATGCTCTTTAGCCAGAGCAATATAAAAAATATTGAAAAACTTGTTAAGGATATAAACATGGTCCTTAATGAAATCGGGAAACTTGTAAAAGACACCAAGGGTGAAATCTCAGGGCTGATAACCAAAGCAGGTGAAGACCTTGAAAAGGCAGGTGGCATGATTAAGGCCATGGAGGAGACAGCAAAGACAGTGGGACGTACATCGGCAACCGTAGAGGAGGCTGTTGACCTGCAGTCACAGAACGTCTCTGATCTGATTGTTACACTGCAGGAAACCACTGAGGATATGCAGGAAGTTTTACAGGAGATAAAGAATAAACCATGGAGCCTTATTTACAAAGGGAGAAAAAGCAGGGATGAGTAGAATGCAGAGGGGTCTGATTTACTTGTCTGTCCTGTTGCTTGCGGCATGCACTATGCCTGAGACGCGAATATATACCCTTCATATACCAATCAGGGAAGAGACTGAAAATAAAAAGACCAATGCATCTATTGTTGTACAAATAAATTCTGAGCGTTATCTTAAACAGCCGTACATAGTACATAGAAAATCACCCTATCAGCTTGAGATATCAAGGTATTCAAGATGGGAGCTGTCGCCGGGCAGGATGGTAAGAAAGGAATTTAAAAATGCTCTCTTATCAACCGGTCTGTTTAAAGAAGTCAGGACAGCCAATGTCATGCTAAAGGGTTTTTACTCTCTCAGGATAGACCTTAAGAGATTTGAGAGACTTGATGATAAAGAAGGTTTCTCCGGCATACTTGTCTTTGATGCTGTCCTTCTGTCCCCTGACGGCTCGGAGCTGTACCAGGGTACTATCTCAAAAAAGGCAGGGCTGCTTGTTGACAATAAGGGCTTTTCAGGTCTTGCAGAGGGGCTAAGCAGTGCCCTGCAGCAGGGGATAGCTGAGGTGAGCGGTCACGTAGTCAATACCATTCATCAGCATCAAAATAAATAATTTCCTTTAAATGAACTACCCCGCAGCATAGCTGCAAGATATCACGTCATACCCGTGGAAACGGGTATCCAGAGCGCAAACAGTCTGGATTCCCGATCGGGGTCGGGAATGACGGACAAAGGTCCCCCTTCTTTCCCCCTTCCTTGTTTCCACAAGGAAACACGGGGGACTTTGTTTTCACAAAGAAAACAGGGGGACAAGGAGTAGACCATTAACCCCGATGCAGAGCATCAAGGAATTCTTTTGATTAAACACACCTGACTCACTGTACTGAATTTAGATGGATATCCTTAAAAAACGCTCACCGGGCATGAAAAAGGCACTCAGCTTCACCATCATCATTTTAATCCTCCTTGTTGTTTTTTTCTTCTTTTTTCTGAAGAGTCCTTCATTTCCAAAACTTGTCGAATATATTATCAAGAGAAGTATACAGAGGCCTGTTGAAATAGGTTCTTTAAGTTTTGCAAATGGACGGGAACTTATTATTAGAGACCTTGTTATAAAGGAGGCGGGGGAGAAAGAAGGGTCTCTTATCAGCTTGCCGTACCTGAAGATAGGGTTCAGTCTTTCAGGACTTTTGAGAGGGCGTGTTCGTGAGGTTATTGTAAAAAAACCGAAATTCTTTTTAGACCTGAAAATAAAAAGAGGGCCTGCATCAGGCATGGGCAGGCTGTCTTTACCGTTCAGGCTCAAAAAGGGGTCTCTGTCTGATGGCGAGGTTATCCTGAAGAGTGAAAGGGGCACGTTTTTCCATATTAATTCTGTAAACATCCTGCTTGAAGAAGCAGACAGCGGAAAATATTCAGCGATGCAAGTAACAGCCTTTATTCCTGAGTTGGATTCAGAAATTTCAGTAGATGCAAGTGGTGCATATTCATTTAAAACTGATGGCATTGAAATAGAATCTTTCATAGCACAGGTTTCTGGATTGGGGTCTTTGACCTTGAGGGGGGCTATCAACAGGGTGTCCTCTGCAAACCCGGACTTTGACCTGAAGGTAGAGGCAAAAGAAATTTCCCTGCATAAGATTAAAAGGTTAATTGGCGGGTCAGCCTTTACCTTGCTTGATTCCATAGATATAAACGGGAATGGAAGGGCAGACCTTTCTGTTACAGGGGATTTCAAATCTCCGGAGATTAAAGGCTCTGTTTATGTAAAAGGCAAGAGCCTGAAAGGGGATACAGTAGAGCTTAAAACATTTGAGGCAGGATTGTCCTTGTTTGAGTACAGCAGGTTAAAAGGGCTTTCAGGGAGTTTTAATCTCAGCGCCGGCAGAGCGGTTATATATAGAAGCGGAAGGCAGTATATCAGAGAAGAAGATATTTCTTTTAAAGGTGAACTTGAGGCCAGTGCTGACAGCCGCCTGTTCCGGTTAAAAGATATTTCACTGGAATCCGGGTCCATTAAAGGTGTTACGGGCAATGTCACTGTGGCCCTGAGCAAACCAATAATTATTAATATCTCTGTTGAGATGAAGAGTATTGACATAGGGAATATATGGGCAAAGTTAAGCGATAAATTCAAAAAAAGCATGGGGTACACTGTTAAGGGAGAAAGTGAAATTATATCCGCCTTTAAGATAACAGTGTCTGAAAATGAATCTCCAAAGGTAACCGGACATGCAGATATACGTATTACTGATGGAGGCTTTTCTTCGCATGATGCAACAACAATCGGTGAAGGTATAGACCTGCGGACATCAGTAAGTATAAAGTCCTCTTTGCCTCCTGGTTCTGCAGAATTTACAGTAAATGCTCAGGCGTCCGGTTTTGAGCTTTTAATAGGCAGGTTTTACGGTGATTTCAGGAACAAAACTCTGAAGTTATCAGCAAAAGGCTGCTATACAGAGGCTCATGATTCGCTGAGGGTCTCTTTTTCAAAAATAAGCCTTGCTGATATGGGGCACATGTATCTTTCAGGTGACGTATCAGGACTTAAAGAAACCCCATACTTTAATACAGAGATTAGGCTTGCAGGATTTTCTAACAGTAAGGCCTATAATTTTTTTATTCGGGAAACATTTAAGCTGCAGTATCCGTTTCTTTCTCAGCTTGAAATAGGCGGTATAACATCTTTGAAACTATCTTTAGACGGAACCGCTGACAGGTTTAATGTGCGTGGAAATATCAGGGTCAGGGATATGGATATCGTGAATAAAAATTCAGGTCTGGCAGTAAAGGGAATACAGATTGCTCTGCCGGTTGATGCATCATATCCAGAGGTATCCGGTTCCCGGGAGAAAGCGCATTTTGGCTCTTTCCGAATCAGGGATATCTCATGGAAAGAATTTAATTTAAAAAACATGGAATTTTTTCCTTTAATCCGGCAGAATGCCCTTGTTTTCAAAGAGGATATCAACATACCGGTCTTTGGCGGCAATGCAATGCTCAAAGATGTCGTCTACAAAGACCTTTTAAGCCCGCAAAGAAAACTTACCCTGTCAATAGCCCTGGACAGTATTGACCTTGCTCAAATAAGCGATGCATTGAAAATCCCCAGATTCAACGGACATCTTTCCGGCATTATCCCTCATGCAAGCATTGTTAACAGCACTCTGCTTACTGACGGTGAAATAAGCATGAAGCTGTTTGGAGGGGAAATGAAGGTGAGGGATTTCTCAGTGAACAATGTTTTCGGCCCTGTCCCTGTTCTTAAGGCCTCTCTTGAGATTGAGGATATTGACCTCAGCAAGCTGACAGAGACCTTTGAATTCGGTCATATTTCAGGGATACTTCAAGGCTATGTTAATAATCTTGTTGTTGCAAACGGACAGGTTGAGAGTTTTGAAGCCTTAATAGAGACTGTGAAGAGTAAAGGAATCAGTCAGCGGATAAGCGTTGAGGCAATTAAGAAAATATCTATCCTCAGTTCAGGTTCTTCTGTCTCTGCACTGAACTCAGGGATTTACCGGTTTTTCAAGGAATACAGGTATGAAAAAATAGGATTTAAGGGTTCACTGAGAAACGATAATTTTCTCCTTTTGGGTACTGAGACCGAGGGGAATAAGCATTATATTATAAAGGGAGGACTGCTTCCCCCGAAAGTTGAGGTTATAAGTTATACCCAGAATATATCGTTTCAGGAAATGGTAAAGAGGCTGAAGAGGATAAAATCACTGGAGAAAAAGACAGAGTGAACGTTTACCCCGTTAGAAGGGCAAAGCTCTTCTAACGGGGTAAACATGACCGTTCAGTAACGGGTGGCATAGAAGAGGGATTCTCGAAGCGAGTCGGAGTTGAGTCGAATCGACCGAAGAGTCGCTCCAACCGGACATTCATCCTTCGAAGTTTCATCCTTCGCAGTGCTACGGAGAACGGAACTACGGAGAACGGGAGACTGCCTGCTTTATGAGTTGTAGACAGGCAGGTCGGCCGGAATGACACAGCAACAAATGTACAGAAATGTTAGAAACAGTGCACTAGAATGTATTCATTTTTTTTGTGAATAAGGCTTGATATTCTTTTTTTATAAACCTATTATATAGTCGATATAAGTATTGATATTTTAAGGAGGCAGATATTATGAAAACATTGGCAAAGAAAACAGGCTTTATTTTATCATTACTGTTTGTAATCCACTCTTGTGTAACCATAAATATTTATTTCCCGGCTGCTGCAGTTGAAAAGGCAGCAGACAAGATTGTCAAGGAAATATGGGGAGAAGAAGGATTGCGGCAAGAACCGAAAAAAGAACCATCGAGAGAAGGGCCCCAGAGTTTTATTGGAAGACAGATTCAGCATGTATTTGGAGTAATAGGGCCTGAAGAGGCCTTTGCCCGGGAAGCTGATATAAATGTTACCACCCCTGAAATAAGGGCCTTAAAGGACGCTATTAAAAACAGGGCCGGATCTTTAAAGAAATTTATGGATAATGGAAATGCAGGCATATCAAACGATGGTTTGTTAATCATCCGCACAACAGAGGGGTTAAATTTAAAAGACAAGGCAGTGCTTTCACGTCTCGTGAGTGCTGAAAATAAGGACAGAAATGCCCTTTACAGTGCGATTGCAAAAGCCAATAACTTTAGCCCTGACAGGGTATCAGACATTAAGGCGATTTTTGCCAAAAGCTGGATGAATAATGCGAAAAAGGGATGGTGGATGCAGATGACTGATGAAAAATGGGTACAGCAGAATTAGTACCGTTACAACTCAAAATATTAAATATTTCTTAATGTCTCCAGTGACCGTGAGTCTTTTTCCATCCCCATCGTGTTTTTTTCCAGTGGTCGGGTACCCATATAGCGCCTGGTTTGGGGCTCTTTTCCCAATATCCTGAAGACCATGCCCATCTGCCGTGTCTGTGGGCCCAGTGGCCTCCGATCCAGACGGCACCATGAAATGGTGAAGCCGGCCTCACGTCGACCCTTGCCGGAGGAGGCGCTGTGCGGACAACAGTCGTGCATCCTGCCAATGCTGATGTTGCTATAATTGCAAAGGCCGTTACTGATAAAATCATTTTTTTCATTTAAACTCTTAGACGCATCAACCGATACTGAGAACTTTTATGTTCTTTATCTTGCCAGTTTTTTGGGAGACTTTCCCCATATTATTACCCTTCACGCTTTATAAGAACTCCTGTTTGTCTGTTTTTAAAGGGAGACCTTTGATACTTCTTTTTCTTTTTTGGATATCTTTGTCTTTGATTCGTCCAGTTTCTTAAAATCAGTTTTAAATGCGGATTGGACGTTTTTCAACTTTTTGGTTTT
>JAZFSN010000117.1:0-3186 GCA_036446195.1 Thermodesulfovibrionia bacterium
AGGCGTCAGACTTTCAGGAGGGCAAAAACAAAGAATATCGATTGCAAGAGCATTGCTCAAAAATCCGTCCATTCTAATACTTGATGAAGCCACTTCATCTCTTGATACTGCATCGGAAATCATAGTGCAGAAGGCGCTTGATAATCTTATGACAAACCGTACAACATTTGTTATTGCACACCGTCTCTCTACTGTGAGAAAGGCGGATAAAATTCTGGTTCTTGACAAGGCAGGGATTGTTGAAATAGGCAGGCATGAAGAGCTTGTCAGAAATGGCGGTATATACCAATGCCTTTACCAGTCGCAATTTAAGAATGAAGAGTGAGCGATTAGTGAATGATGTTTCCAATATATAATCTTCTATCATTTATATCCCTAATAGCATATCTCCCGTGGATTTTATTAAAAAAAGGGCCTGAGAACAGGCTGGCATATGTGATTGAGCGGTTTGGTATATCAACATATGCAAACGCTGATATCTGGATTCATGCGGTCTCTGTTGGAGAGACAATAGCCTGTCTGCCTTTTATGAGCGCACTGAAAAAGGAATTCCCTGAAATTAAGATTCTGTTTTCCACAACTACATATACAGGGCAAAAAATTGTGCGGGAGAAATCTTCCAATGCAGATAGAGTAATGTATATGCCGTGGGATACCCGGGTGTGTGTCACAAGGGCTGTTAAGACGGCAAAACCTAAAATTTTTATAACAATAGAGACAGAACTCTGGCCTGCCCTTTTCAGGGCATTAAAAAATGAAGGGTCTAAGATAATCATTTTAAATGGAAGACTGTCGAATAAATCTTACAGGGGCTACAGACGTATACGGCCATTTATGCAGAAAGTCCTGTCATATGTGGATTATTGTTACATGCAGAGCAAGGATGACGCATACAGAATCATGTCTATCGGTGCACAGCCTGAAAGGGTTGGGGTTATGGGGAATTTTAAATTTGACGTGGATTTACATAAATCCCATAATTCATCTGTCTGGATGAACAGGATTAACGGGAAAATCCTGGTTGCCGGCAGTACGCACAGAGGCGAGGAGGAAATTATTCTTAACGCTTATGAAATAATTAAAAAAAGCATGAGCGATTTGAAACTTATACTTGCCCCAAGACACCCTGAAAGATTCAGTGAAGTGGAAGAAATTCTAAAGAAAAGAGGGCTTAACTATATTAGACGTTCTGAAATAAAAAGGACACAAATGATGGACAACGGACAACAGAAGACAACGGGTCGCTTATCCCCTGACATTATTCTTTTAGATACAATAGGAGAACTTTCTCAGGTCTTCTCTAAAGCTGCGGTTGTTTTCATTGGTGGAAGTCTTGTGCCGGTTGGAGGACATAATATACTGGAGCCTGCTTATTGGGGTAAACCTATTGTCTTCGGCCCGCATATGGAAAACTTTCCAGTAGCATCAGAATTCCTGAGGGAGGATGCCGCCCTTATGCTAAAGGATTCTAAAGGTATAACAACCGCGATAAAAGATTTATTAAAAGACAATAAAAAGGCTGAACAAATGGGGCAGAAGGCAAAGGCAATAATAGACAGCAACACGGGAGCCGTTGAAAAAGCCCTCAACCTTGTAAGGAGTTTTCTTGGGACTGCTTAGTGCAATATACAATACAGCTTTATCAGGAAGAAGACTTGCTTATAACTCACGCCTTAAAAAAGTAAAAAAGCTGCCGGTAAAAGTTATAAGCATTGGAAATCTTACCCTTGGCGGCACAGGAAAAACCCCTGCAGTAATCGCAGTGGCAGGAGAAGCGGGAAGGCGCGGCATAAAACCGTGCATTCTGACGAGAGGATACAAAGGAGCGTTAAAAGGCCCTGTTCTCGTGAGCAGTTTCATGACCGACCCGTCAAAAGCCTCACTGCTCGGCGACGAACCCGTTTTAATGGTCAACAGACTGGGAGATATCCCTGTTGTAAAAGGAAGAAACAGATATGCTGGAGGGCTCTATGCGCTGGATAAACTCGGCAGGGACAACATTGATATGTTTATTCTGGACGACGGCTTCCAGCATTGGGGTCTATACAGGGATATGGATATTCTTCTCGTTGATGCAACTAACCCTTTTGGAAACAAAAAACTCTTTCCTGAGGGCAGGTTGAGAGAACCGCTGCAATCAATAAGGCGGGCAGATATAATAGTAATAACCAGAACTGATGCAGTAAACCGGGAATGCCTCTCGGCAACTCTCCAGTGTATTAAACAATACCACCATAATGTTCCTGTATACACAGCATCGTATAAGCCAACAGCTCTTGTAAGTTTGTCAGGAGAGACACGGGGCATTGATACGCTTAAAAATAAAAAGGTTTATCTCGTTGCAGGAATTGCGAACCCATCATACTTTAAGGATCTTTTGCATTCTCTAGGAGCGAATATAGTAAAATTTAAAATATTCAGAGACCATTATGTTTATACACAGCAGGATGTTGAGAGATTAGGGAAAGAGGCTGAAGGGACTGAGATAATAACAACCGAAAAGGACCTTGTGAAACTGAAAGAGCTTAAGTTGCCGTTTAATGTCTCTGCTCTTGGAATTGATTTTGATGTAGAAGATGATTTTTATGACATCCTTTTTAAAAGGATGTCTGATGACACAGATTAAAAGGCATAGATTACGCAGATAAAAAACTAAATAGATCATATAAAAGTAATCTGTGTTATCGTTTTTATAATCGGTGTAATCAGGAATAATGAAAATTATTCCCGGAGGATTATAATGGTAAAAAACATAACTATCAAGACTAAATCGAGAACAGAATTTGTGGACATAACATCTGATATACAGCTGCTTGTTGATGAAGCGCAGGTAAAAAGCGGGTTATGCCATATATATGTTCCGCATACTACAGCCGGGGTTACCATCAATGAAGGGGCAGACCCCTCTGTTGTTAAAGATATTCAAAAAACCCTGAATAAACTGATTCCTCATAATTTAAACTATTCGCATGCGGAAGGGAATTCTGACGCCCATATAAAGGCCTCTGTTGTCGGCGAATCAAAGACCATTATCATTGAAGCCGGTAAACTGCTCCTGGGCACATGGCAGGCTGTATTTTTCTGCGAGTTTGACGGCCCGCGTCACAGGCGGGTTACAGTTAAATTCATGAGAGATAGTTCTTAAATATTTCCATCAGACATAGAACCCCTATCTCTTAATCTCCT
>JAZFSN010000118.1:0-6453 GCA_036446195.1 Thermodesulfovibrionia bacterium
TATTTTTAGCCGCTCAGGAAGCGTATCTCTCCTGTTCATCTTTATGTCGCCTGATGCAATATAAATTGGTGAATCAGAAGTAGGAAATGAGAGGTTTTCTGATTTTTTATTTCTTACTTCAACTATTCCATAGCCGCAGGAGACAGTTCCGGGATCAATGCCGATTATATGCATCTTACTGAACGCAGATGATCACAGAAAAAAAGAACGCAGATTAACACAGATAAAAAATCTGTGATCATCTGTTTCTCATCTGTGATCATCTGTGAGAACTTCATCAGGTATATCAAAATTTGCATATACATTCTGAATATCATCATGCTCCTCAAGGGCTCCCATCAATTTCAGCATCTTTTCAGCGTCTTTAGTCCCGAGTTTTACGTAATTTTTGGGAATTAATGTTACTTCTGACAGATTAAGCGCAATATTTTTTTTCTCAAGAAATTCCTTGACGTTTTTAATGTCTTCAGGTGCTGTTATGATTTCGTAATTTTCTTCTTCAGGGTCGTTTTTGATATCTTCAGCGCCTGCATCAAGGGCAATTGACATCAGGTTGTCCTCGTCAATAGTTTTTTTATCAATAAGTATATAGCCTTTTTTATCAAATATCCACGCAACACAGCCTGCCTCTCCCATACTGCCGCCATACCTGGACATGATATGTCTGAGCTCTGAGACAGTCCTGTTCTTATTGTCTGTAA
This sequence comes from Thermodesulfovibrionia bacterium, assembly GCA_036446195.1. GTDB lineage: Bacteria > Nitrospirota > Thermodesulfovibrionia > UBA6902 > BMS3Bbin08 > JAZFSN01. Next base: position 702 of record JAZFSN010000118.1, read on the forward strand.
GGACCTCAAGCATCAAGGCAACGCCCCCAGGACCATAGCCCTCATAAGCAGTCTCCTCATAAGCTGTGCCGGGAAGTTCTCCTGTGCCTTTTAATATTGACCTTTTTATATTATCAGCCGGCATGTTTGCATCCTTGGCTTTTTCAATTGCAAACCTGAGCCTTGAGTTCATCTCTGGATTACCGCCGCCTGTCTTTGCCGATACACTTAATTCCCTGGATATCTTTGAGAAAAGTTTGCCCTTCTTTACATCGACATTAGCCTTTTTATGTTTAATTTGAGACCATTTAGAATGCCCTGACATTACATTATAGTTTCCTTTTACACCAGTTTTTTTTATTACAAGTAACTTTTTGAAGGTGAACCTTAAAAATTATAAGCGATTGATTAAAAGAAAGGCAACAATGTGCCCAATCTTGTCCCACCTCGAAGGTGGGACAATGGGTTGGGGTTGGGAGTGCAGAAACAGAAACAAAAAGAGGCGCCACGATTTTTCGGGATACCTTTTTGTTACAATAGTGTTATGCTGTTTTAGAATTTTAAAACTAAACCATTTCTTATAGCATAGGCGTTGTCAGCTGATTCGATAGCAAAGCCATATGCATCGCCTACGACCAAAATCTTCTCTTCATCATTCATGATAATTATGTGATGTTGCTCACTGCCAATATCGATTCCTCCAGATAAATTCTTCATTGGTATATTTGCCAGCACTATCTATTTCCCCTTTATTGAATATATCTGAAGAAGTGTTACAAAAGGATTCTTTCCCTTGAGTATATTTCCTGCCTTTATCCGCAATAGAGGCTTACTTAAGATCGCAACCTTATCACCAAAGACCGAGTAGTCAAGCAATTTTCCAGTTATCTTATCAATAAGTACCGAGTCTTCCATCCCTACTCCATTATGCCAGTATACACGTAGCTGGGAGCTCTTATATCCCAGAGTCTTTGCCTGTTTAAGTAAAGGTTCACGTTTTACTACTATTATCTTATTGTATTTTTTCACCATCCTGTCCTTTATATACCAGTCTCCTATATAAGCGTCCTCAGCAGGAGACTCCTCATAAAATTCTCTTATGAATCCACCCATACCCTCTACACTACGCCAGAGGGTAGTTCCCTCAGTATCCAAAAGATTAAGAAAATTATTATCATCTATTGATAGATAAAGTTTTTTCCCCTCTTTGTCTTTGAAAGCCATAAAATCATAGATATTAAGACTCGCCGGTCCTCTGTAATCATTCCCCTTCTTAAAATCTCGACTATGCTCTATTATCCTTACATGGCCAGAATAGCCATCACTTTTAGAATATTTCTGATATAGAATCCTCCCGTCCAATACCCTGATAAAGCCGTCAGTTTTCCAGATAGGTACAAACTTCTGATTATCCAATCTATAAATATAGGAGTTAACCTCATTATGGCCATAAGAGCCATAAGATATGGCAGTTAAGAGTATTTCACCCTTACCGTCGCTATCCAGGTCAAATATATCCATCCAGATAATTGTTTCCGTAGAATTTATTTTCTGTTGAAAAAGAAAGCTAAGGTCAACATCATAGTTATAAACATATATAGCCGTACCTCTACTTATAACCAGCTCAGGCTTTCTGTCTCCATCAATGTCTCCTGTGCTTATAAGCTCTGCATCAAAGGGGAGGTCATAACTTAAAAGGGATTCGTCCTCAATGCCTGAAAGCAACTCTGAACCAAACCTCAATTGCTTTGAAAATGCAGGTGGTATTTCTATTTCTACGAAATCCTCTGAGAATATAACACCATCTGTTGTCCATAGAAGGGTCTGCTTGAGAGATGTCTTTTCACCCGTTGTCTCTGAACTCAATGCGAGCACTACTTCTGTCTTCTCTGAAGCAGCGAGCTTGAGAAGTTTTTCATTATCTATCTGTTTGATTGGAGCATCAACAATCTCAAACCTTCCGGTCTCCTTTAATCCCCTGTAATATGCATCACCCAGATAATAATCAACTGTCTCTTCCTGATAAAAGAGTAATCTCTTTTTTGAAGCAGACATTCTAACAAGATCCCCACTTTTTGCCTCACCTTCTACTATCTTGCCGGAAGCGCTGTCGTTTTTCACCTGAAGGACCTCTATTGTCCCTACTGGTTTTTCAACCCGTCCAAGGGATTCTCTCGTCACAGGGTGATAGAAATATTCTCCCTTCCTGAATATCCTCAAACGCATTCCCTTCAAAACCCCATCTTCACTTCCCACAGCAAACTTGACTATCCCTTCATCTACAGAGGTTACATCTCCTGATAGGGGTCTGAAGAACGAGACAATACTGTTTATAAGGGGGGTAAAGGGGGTATCTTCAGCGTAGATATGGGAAGTGGAACAGAATATGAACAGCAGACTACATACGATTATCTTATTGATTCTTACATTTAAACAGAACATATCATATAGTACCATGCTCCTTTTCATTGTTTTAATGTACGGGAAATTATTGCCACAAAGTCCCCCTTCTTGCTTTCTCCCCCATTCTTGCTTACGCAAGAAAGCAAGGGGGATGAGTAAGAAAGCAGGGGGAAAGACACGAAGAAGAACAAAAATAAAAAGTTTCTATACATAACAACAGAAGTCTTAAGCTGTTTGTCATTGTCCTCCTACGGTTTGACCGGGGGATCGACCGGACAATCCAGTGTTTTCTGGATTCCCCGATCCCCCGATTAAGAAACTCGAGGGCAGGCAAGTCGGGGAATGACATTAGTTGTTGATTTATGACGCTATGTATAATACCTTATACTTTAAGAATATATTTTTTCTTAGTGGCTAATTATAAGTTTTTAATTTTTATTAAAAAGTATTATAACATACTTGACTATGAGAGTATTTGTTGCGCTCTCTAACCCCAACCCATTGGGCTCAAGGTATTGCCAAACGGGCGATCATGCTCAGCACATAAAAAAAAGACCGGCCAAGGTTTCCCACGGCCGGCCCTTTCTGATTTATAATATTCTCAGAAAAACTTAAAATTTTACCTGGTATTGTGCCAGGAAAACATCATCCTTGAAACCTTTGGTTGACCCTTTGTAATCCCATTCATCGCCGCTTGCGAACACATAATTCAACTGAATACGTGAGTTAAATCTCTTGTCAGGATGCAGGAAGACATTTACGCCAACGTAGGTGTTGCTGAGGTCAGTGTCAGTGCCAGCGATTTCATCCTCCTCATCTGCCAGGTAGTGTCTAATTACTGCTTCATACATCGGTGTAATCTTGTAGCCGGCATGGAGATACCAGACTGTTTCATCTTTGTCTTTAATGCCTTTGATATCCCTGCCATCGATATATTCGGCCTTCAGGGTAAGTCCATGTGCTTTATAAGTGACGCCAACGTCAAACACTGTATAATCCTCAGTGCCCGTACCGTTTGCATCTTCACTCATTCCATAAGATGCCTCTACATGGAGGGTTTTGTCCATATTATACATAACGCGGCCGGCATATGCTATCTGATCACCTTTCGTACCACCGCTTACTACAGTGCTACGAGTGGTTGGATTGAAAACGCCTATGTCATACCCAAAGCCGCCGCCAATCTTGCGGCCGCTCAGCATCAGACCATAGGAACGCTCAAGCACAAGCTGTTTCTCCATACCGCGTTTTGTGATATCCAGCTTTGAGCCGGAGGAATTGAAATCCATGCCCACCGGGGTCTTGAATAAACCCATTTTGACGGATGCGGCAGTATCAAATTTGTAGCCAACCTCTGCATCCTTGATGATTGAAGGAGCCATATCCGACCCTGTTTTATTAAAATCAACCTGGAGCTTACTGAACACCTTGCCAAATTTGACCTTGTATCCGATACGAATCCTGTCAGCACCGAATCTCAAGCCGTCAGCATCTCCACCTTCAGACGTCAGACCATCACCAAGCCCCGCTGTGGCCTGGATATAACCGAACCATTTGACTTTTAATTTTGGGGTTTCAGCGCTGGCTGTCATCGGAGATGCTAACACAGACATGAACATAGCTGCCATTATGAAACTCATCAACGTAAAATACTTTTTCATCAACTTACCTCCTTTTTGTGGCTTTTTGATTTATATAAAAAGTTCCCGCCCGAAAAAACTTTACAGCAGGAATTTTTTCATCCTCGTACTATCGAGAATTAATCACCTCCTTTTCCTAAAATTTTTCAACATCCCTAAATATACCGCTTTGTACTGATGCCCTGTTTTCGGCTTAACCATAATTACTGTATGTAATAATAATTGGAAAATTTATAACATCTAACGGCATGTTTGTCAAGAGAAATTTTTATATAAGTATAAGAAATTTACATGCCTTAACACTTTTTCTTATCATGCCATGTTTATTTTTGAGAAAGAGCATTGTTACTTACACGACAGCTATATTACACATATACGTATGCAATATACAGGCCAGATACATAGTTGACGGTTATCCTCTATCAGTTATTAGTTAAAAATCAAAGAAATCAAAGAGTTATAATATGCTGTTCCATGATTACCGTTCCATGATTACCGTTCCATGATTTTTATTGTGGTTTTTATACAATATATACTGAAGCAAAAAAGACTCAGAAGGCAGGGGACAGTTGACAGTCGGCAGTTTTCAGAAACAAGGCTGGTAAAGGATGGATATTTAGGAAGCTGTACACTGGCAACTGACAGCCGAACCCTGATAACTGTATGATTTAATATAAACGGGCTTGACAAGGCTATTGTCACATGATATGATATGAACAATATAAAACAAGGACCGATAAATTGAAGATGAAGAATGAAAGATTCTGATTCCTCACAAATGAGGTGGTTACCACGGCAAAAGACTTTTACGACATACTTGGTGTAAAAAGGGATGCTTCTCAAGAGGGAATAAAGAGGGCATTCAGGAGATTAGCGCGCAAGCATCATCCTGATTTGAATCCAGGGGACAAAGCAGCAGATCAGAAATTCAAGGAAATGAATGATGCATACGGAGTCCTGAGTGACCCCAAAAAAAGAGCAGAGTATGACCAGTTCGGCAAGACCACTTTTCAGGAGGGCGCTGGTTTTGAGGGATTTCGCCCCGCTGGTTTTGATTTTGGCGGTGTAGAAGATATATTTTCAGATTTGTTCGGTGGTTTCAGGCGTGAGGAGGCGCCATTAAAGGGACACGATATTGAGGCAGGGCTGGATATTTCCCTTGAAGAGGCTTACAGGGGGGTAACAAAGCCGATTACCTTGACAAGAGAAGCGCCCTGTAAAGCCTGTGGTGGTACGGGGGCAGAGTCATCGCAGGCGTGTTCTCAATGCAAGGGCGCCGGGTCGGTACAGCAGAAAAGGGGATTTTTCAGAGTGAACCAACCGTGTCCTTCATGTGGCGGCAGAGGTAAAGTAATAACAAAGGCATGCGGTGCATGCAGGGGCAACGGCAGTATAGTGTCTACCGAAACCATAAAGGTTAAGATTCCGCCCGGAGCAGACACAGGCACCAGGGTTAAGGTCAGGGGAATGGGGGGCGCAGGCGTGAAGGGCGGACAGTCAGGCAACCTTTATATCAGATTAAATGTGAGATTGCATCCTGTGTTTAAACGGCAAGGGAATGACATTTATGCAGAGGCGCCTGTTACGGTTAGCGAAGCTATTCTTGGCGGCAAGATTAGCGTTCCGACAATTGACGGCACTGTTACAATGACCCTTCCACCGGGCACGGACAGCGGCAGGAAATTTAAACTTAAAGGCAAGGGCATACCCGGGATTAGAACAGGGGTTAA
>JAZFSN010000119.1:0-4473 GCA_036446195.1 Thermodesulfovibrionia bacterium
GAGGCACGATATTACAAAGATTTATGAGTATGGGAAGATGATTGAAGAAAAATACGGAAAGGAGGCACTCCAGGAATACATTCAACATATCCATGATGATGTAAAAGCCAAGTTTAACCACATACAACATGACCTCGAAAAGGCTATTGCAGACACACTGGCATATTTCGGGGTGAAATAGTTTAGCTACTCCGATACATCGGGCGGAAGAGGAGGTACAATAATGAGTTATAAGATTCAAGATTCTGACATTGAATTGCTTAGAAAGACAGGTGTTTCCAGAGATGATATAAAACATTGTGTAAAAGTAGCAGAAAAAGCATTAGAGATTGCTCAAAGAAGCGGCACAAATGTTGATATGGAGCTCATTGGTAGAGGCGCGCTGTTCCACGACCTTGGCAAGGCAAAGACCCACGCCATCGAACACGGCGGGATTGGTGCAGAGATCGGAAAGGAGTTAGGACTGTCAGAGGGGATAACAGATATAATGGAGAAGCATATCAGAGGCGGACTTACTGAGGAGGAGGCAAAGGAGCTTGGATTACCCGCAAAGGATTATTCTCTGAAAACCCTTGAAGAAAAGTTAGTGATTTATGCTGACAGGCTTGTGGATATAATTACTGAAGGGATTATAGATATTGGAGGCGATGAATTAGCGGCAGAACAGAGATTTGAGGAGATACTGAGAGAATATCCCAGATACGGCAAGAATGAAAAGACCCTTAAAAGATATCTTGATTACCACAATGAGATTCAAAGCCTTATAATGAGCAGATGAAAAGGAGTCCCTTCTTCTTATTATGCACCACAGGACTTTTAGCGATATTCAGCTCCACAATATCAAAGAGCCCTGTACTACCGCTGTTTACTACCCATCTGGGCGCTGACCCGTCAGGTGTGGGAATTATTGCGTCTGTATCAGCATTTACAGGCATTGTTGCAAGCATACCTGCTGGTATGCTCTCAGACAGAATTGGCAGAAAAAGGATGCTGATCTTTTCTGTTATTGTATTTTCAACCGCCCCATTCCTGTATCTTATGGTGACCCAGCTCTGGCAGCTTGCAATAATCAGGTTTTATCATGGGCTTGCCACGGCTATATTCATACCTGTTGCAATGGCTATGGTCTCAGATCTTTTTCATAAAGACAGGGGGGAGAAGATAGGTTTGTTCTCCACATCAACGCTCATCGGCAGATTCATGGCACCGATAGCAGGAGGCAGCATCATAGGGGCAATGGTTTTTAACCCTGGTTTTAGCTATAAGATTGTTTATCTGGTATGCGGTATAACAGGGATTATAGCCCTGATTCTCACACTGAAAATACCAGATCTTGCAGAAGAAGAGAGGAGGAAACAAAGATGGGAAGAGACATTAATTGCATTTAAGACTGTAGTATCCAACAAGGGGATTCTTATCACAAGTGCTGTTGAGGCAGCAATACTTTTTGCATATGGAACATTTGAGACATTTCTTCCCCTTTATGCAATAGAAATAGGTCTCAGCGCCTATGAGATTGGTATATTTCTCTCTGCACAGGTGATTACACTGGCGCTTACAAAACCTATGATGGGGAGATTCTCTGACAGACATGGAAGGAAGCAGCAGATTTTTGCAGGCACCATAATTGGTGCGGTATGCATCGGAAGTTTTTCAATTTTTAAAACATTTATACCTTTGCTTGCCGTGAGCATATTATTTGGATTAAGCCTCTCCATTGTGACGTCTGCTACATATGCCTTTATTGCTGACTTGAGCAGAAAGGACACTCACGGTTTAGCGATGGGGGTTTTAGGCTCAATAATGGACATAGGACATACAACAGGCCCATTATTTTCAGGGGTTGTGGCTACCTATTTTGGCTTTGGTAAAGCATTTATAGGTGCATCCTTAGTTCTTGTGACGGCTGCTTTTGTGTTCTGGGCAAGTGTCATAATGGGTAGCAGAAAGTTGCCCAAACCTGTGTAGTAACATAACTTTACTTTAACTCTAAACTTCAGACTTCAAACTCTTCTTTTTGGGTAGTTTCTTGATTCTTAAATACTCTACTCCGCCTATTAAGTTTACGAGGCATACATTTATGAATACAAGCACGGAAAGGCCAACTGCCTGGTCAGGGGTAACGCCAACTTTTGCAAAGACTATATTAAAGAGGGCTGCAAAACTGGTTTCTCTCAGGCCTAATCCTGCAATTGAAATGGGAATTGCCGAGACAGTATTTATTACAGGCATAAAGATGAAAAAATAAATAATCGGGACTTTAAGCCCTATTGCAAGCGACAGTATATATACGCTCATAATGTTAATTACCTGAACTGCAATCCCTAACAATAATCCTTTATATATAAGTTTCTTTTTTGACTTGTATCCCATAAGAGGTATATAAAAACTGTTTAAAAACTTTATCTTCCCCCAATTGAGTTTCCACAATACAAGGCTTACCAATATAAAACCTCCGCAGAGTACAGGGACAATCCACACTATCTCAGTCCCTTTAATATAAAAAAACCCTCCTATAAACGCAATAAAACCAATGAAAATCATCGCACTGAATCCCATATACCTGTCAATAAAAACAGAAATAACAGAATGGCTGCCTTTACCTATATCTTTGTAAAGATAAAATGCCTTTACAGCGTCTCCCCCAACAATGCCCGGCAGGAATGTGTTAAAAAAAGAGCCGATAAAATGTAAAGACAAGAGCCTTGTATATTTCACAGGTTCATGAAGAAACAAAGACCAGCGCTGAGTTGAAATGAATATTACGTTTAGATAGACAAAAAAAGCTATTACAAATAACGGTAATTTTGTATGCTTAAGAGTTGAAACCACCCCGCTGACATCAACAATATCTGAAAACTGAAAGAGGTATAGAAGAAGACCTCCGCTTATCAGAAACTTAAGGGTAAAACTAAGAATCTTCTTCAATATCTGTATCCTTTAAAACGTATATCGGTTTTCTCTGGCTTTCATGATAAACCCTCGCGAGCATCTCTCCGAGAAGACCCATGCCTATAAGCTGAATCCCGACTATTATGAGCAGTGTTCCAAGAAGAAGAAGCGGTCTGCCGCCTATTGATTGTCCTTTAAATTTTTCCACTACAAGGTAAAGATTAATAGCAAAACCGCTAAACCCGCATAAAAGCCCTACAGGTCCAAATGCCTGAAGCGGCTTTGTGGAAAAGCTCTGAAGAAATTTAACCGTGATTAAATCCAGAATAACCTTCAACGTTCTTGAAATGCCATATTTTGAACTTCCGTATTTTCTCGGGTGGTGAGTTATTTCTATCTCAGTTACTTTTACCCCGTACCAGCTTGCTACAGCCGGGATAAATCTGTGCATATCACCGTAAAGATTAATGTTCTTTACAACATCTGCCTTAAAGGCCTTGAGACTGCACCCATAATCATGAAGCTTAACCCCTGTAACCTTACTTATCAGCCAGTTCGCAATCATAGAGGGGAGTCTTCTCCTTAAAAAAGAGTCCTTTCTATTGCGTCTCCACCCACTGACAATATCATATTCACCAATTAAGGAGAGCAGTCTTGGAATGTCCTTTGGGTCATTCTGCAGATCGCCATCAATAGTAACTATCACGTCACCCTTTGCATGGTCAAACCCTGCAGCAAAGGCTGCTGTCTGGCCAAAGTTACGCCTGAAACTTAACGGTTTAACCCTGTTATCCTTTGCTGTAAGTCTTTTAAGTTTCTGCAGTGTTTTGTCGGTACTGCCATCATCAATAAAGAGCAGTTCGTAATCTTTTCCGTCTTCATCCATTACTGACTTAAGTGCCTTATATAAAGGCTCTATATTTTCTTCCTCGTTGTAAAGCGGTACTAATATTGAAACAAACAAATCATTCTCCCCGCTGGGGCTATCGCCCATAAAATAAGAACTAAGAAATTAAAAAGCAAGAAGTTTTCGATTACGTATTTTTTATCTCCCATTTCCTATTTCCCATTTATTAATAGCTCTCAATCTCTTTCAAATCCAGTCCTTTAAAACCATAGCATCTAAAAATGGAGTATTCCCTTAAAGTCTTATTTTTTTCCTTTACTATAAACTTTTCTTTTTCATATGAATCAAAGGCATTTTTAAGTTGCTCCGGGAAATTTCTGTTCCCCATTTTAACAAAGATTGCATCAAGACCCAAAAGATCATTACGGCTTTCAATGCCTCCCCATATATCATACTGGTTCATTCTCCTGCCGAGGTTAATGCAGTAGATAGTTGGTTTACTTGGCATGTAGAAGGCAAGCTCGCTTGAGACCTGATATCTGTCTGAAAATATAAAAACGTTTTCGCCCTCTGAAGAAGCCATACTATTATAAACCTCTTCTATCTTTATCCCCAATTCTTTCCATCCTCTCAAGCGTGATGAAGGGTCCATCTTAACCGGAAGATTGAGAATTCCAGGGTAATGCGCAACCATTGTAACTATAAACGCCATAATCAGGGAAGCAAATAAAAGT
>JAZFSN010000120.1:0-3984 GCA_036446195.1 Thermodesulfovibrionia bacterium
TACCATGAAGGCGCCAAAGAGAAAAAGCGATTTACTTAAGGCAACGGGTGTCAGGGTTTTGATTATCAGGGAAAAGAACGGAAAAGTTCATCCCGTTAGAAAGCCCGGGAGGGGCTTTCTGACCAATGGGATAAATTTAAAAAACCTTATGAAAGAACTTGGAAAGCTTAATATAGCAAGTTTAATGATTGAGGGCGGCTCATCAATAAATGCATCTGCCCTGTCAAGCAAGATTGTGGATAAGATTATGTTCTTTATTTCTCCCAGGATTATCGGAGGAACAGATGCTGTTCCTTCCATAGGCGGAAAGTCCCCTGCATCGCTTAAAAACGTTGTCAGAATAAAAAATCCTCAGGTAAAAATAATTGGAGAAGATATCCTTTTAGAAGGCTATCCTTTTTATAAATAGTGAAGCTCCTCGCCTACAAGGCGGGGCTTCCGAGCAAGGAATAATTATTTTTATTTATATAGCTGCCTTTCATCCCCGCTCACAGAGCGGGGCATTCAGGCAGCATTCTCGTAAATGTTGACAGATTCTGCAATAGATTGTAAATTAAGAATATGCGGGATATAAGTCAGACATCAGAAATGTCTCTCAATTAAATGAGTTTATCTGCTAAGGGTATCTTTAAACTATTTTTCCCCTAATGAAAGCACTTCCTGTTGTTTAACACTTTTCATCTAAATTTATTGTATATGAATATGAACAATGAATACGAATTGCATGTTTGTGAATTAAAGGTCTTGTAGATGGAAAAACTTATAAATAATGCTGGAAGTTTTATCCTGATAACAGTTGTAATTATTATCCCTGCAGCCTTCTTAATAGGTTTGGCAATCGGGCGCAGGGCACAGAATAATCTGAGAAAAAACAAGCCAGACCGCCTTAGAGACATTCTTTATCTGGAAAACAAAGTTAGTACACTTAATTCAAAAGTAAATGATTTAAACGAACTTAACACGCGCTATCTGAATTTTTCTCAAGATCTCTCAGAGGTGGTAAAGCGTATCTACTACTCGCTAAGTTTCAGTGAAATAACAACAACTATTATTAGTCTAATAAAAGATATGGTCAATACTGACATAATAGAAATGTATATTCTCGATTCAGATGAAAAAATTCTGAGGAAAGTGGACAAGCGCGGCGAAATCACGGATAAAGGGGATGCATTCATGATTGGAGAAGGGATTATAGGTCAGGCAGGCCAGGACGGTATAATAAAAACAAGAGGAACAAATTATAAAGAAAACAGTGCAGGAAAAACCAGGGGGGAAAACAAAATAAATATCTGGATAGCTTCTCCAATTCATTTCAAAAATCGTATGCTTGGGGTCATAGGAATAGGAAAGATAAAAAACCCAGTTGGCAATGAACGCATTATTTTGAAAATGATTTCTGACATTGCAGGAGTAGCTATAATCAATCAGAAACATTTGAAACGGTGGAAGGATGGATCTATTACAGACCCATTGACAGGTCTATACAAACGGCGCTATTTTTTATATATGATGTCGATATATTCCGAAAATTCCATTCTGGAAAACACTCCTATCTCAATTTGTCTGTTCGATATTGACCATTTCAAACATTACAATGACACTAACGGCCACCAAAAAGGCGATGTTCTCTTAAAGGAAATCAGCGACCTGTTAGTTAAACTGTCACGTAAGGAATCAGTTATCGCACGGTACGGCGGTGAAGAATTCATTATCATGATACCCCGGATTACAAAAGAGGAAGCCTTTGTCTATGCCAATCGGGTTCAGGAAGAAACAGCCAAGTATCCCTTTTTTAACAGGGGAAAGCAGCCTATGGGTTTTGTTTCAATAAGCGGCGGAGTAGCTAGCTTTCCAAACGATTCAGCCACAATCGAAAAGGTAATAAATCTTGCTGATAAGGCCCTTTACAAAGCAAAAAAAGAGGGAAGAAACCGTATGATAATCCACAAACCGTTTATGTTTTCTGATAAACATACTGAATTCTGATGCTGAACAGGTAAATCCATCATACATTTGAATTCTCAATAACAGTCATACGACCTTTTCTCTTTCACTACATTGAAAATGCAAAAACTTCCGGCAATTATAAATCCTAAAAGAAGAGCCGCTCCAAGTTCTATTCTTTTTTAGCAGCTAAATTAGAGAAGAACCTGAAATAATAAAAGTCTCCATGTGCCTGAAGGACACAGATGACAAAAGATTATCCGCAATTAAATGTGTTTCTTATACCTGCTTAATATAAATACCATCTGCAATTGCTAAATCAATAGCCAGGGTGGTTTCATCAACCTCCAGTACAAATGAAGGTCTTTTTTGTTTTAATTTTATAATACTTCCTGGAATTATACCTAATGAGGCAAGGCGTTCAAGCCTTGAGTTTTCAGAGGGAGCTATAAATATAATCCTCCCTTTTGAGCCGACTTCGAGCTCTTTTAATTGCATAACAAGCGGCCTAAACTCATGTTTGTATTTGGAACAGCATTTCCCTCTCGGAATAGGTTTATCGTGCGGACAGGTCGGCGGGTGCCCCAGAAACGAGCAGACACTGTCAGTAACAGTCGGAGAGAGGAAATGCTCAATTTCACAGGCAGTAGATTCGCTCTCCTCCATTCCCACCTCAAGGACGTCGTAGAAAAGCCTCTCTGCAAGACGGTGCCTTCTTATCAAATCTCCTGCGTGGGCCTCACCTTTTTCTTTGAATTCTACTGTATCGCCTAAAACAGATATCAACCCGGATTTTTCCATTTTCTTTATTACCTCGGGAGCGTTTTTGTTATGAATGCTCTCAACCAGCCTGGCACAGCTATTCATACCTTTCTCCCTCATAGACCACAAAAGTTCTAAAATCTCATCTATTAATTTCTTTCCCATCGCTTCAATATTAACATATTAGTCAAACTCTAAGCTTTTAAATCCTGTATAACTAATAATAATTAAAAATATTCTTTTTTAAGTCCTTAAGTTTAGAAAATTCCTTCAATCCTGGTATTACACTTATAACAGTGCGCATTAATAATTTTGTTTTCTTTTATATAAAAACCATAGCGTTTAATATTAAGCCCGCCACAATCTGGACAGTAGGTGTTTTCTCCGCCCTCCCCGGGCACATTGCCTTCATATACATATTTAAGTCCTGTCTTAAGTCCTATGTCTCTTGCCCTCCTCAGAGTCTTCAGCGGTGTTCTCGGCTGATCCAGAAGTTCATATGTCGGATAAAACTGGGTTACATGCCATGGTATCGCAGGGTCCACAGATTTTATGAATTCCGCAATTCCTTTGAGAGTTTTGTCAGAATCATTATAAGAAGGAATAATAAGAGTAGTAACCTCTACCCATACTCCAAGATTCTTCATAAGCCTGATTGTATCAAGAACAGGCTGCAATCTTGCACCACATAATTTTTTATAAAACTCATCATCTCCTTTAAGGTCTATGTTGATCCCGTCAAGGTATGGGGCAATCGCTTTAACAGCCTCAGGCCCTGTATATCCGTTGCTTACAAAAACATTTTTTATTCCTCTTTTATGTGCAATACGGGCACAGTCGTATGCAAACTCAAGGAAAATAGTCGGCTCAGTATACGTATACGAAATGCTCTTACAACCTGATTTTTCTGCTGCGTTAACAACATGTTCAGGAGAAATATCTTCTCCGGGCACGTCATCATGTTCTTTTGGATACCGGGATATGTCATAATTCTGGCAATGACCGCATTTAAAATTACATCCAACAGTTGCTATTGAAAATGAAGTCGATGTCGGGTAGAAATGGAATAAAGGCTTTTTTTCTATGGGGTCAATGTTCATGGAGATAATCCTTCCGTAAACAAGGCTGTAAAGAATGCCTTTACGATTTTCCCTTACACCGCATTTACCGCGTTTACCGTCAGATACTATGCAATAGTGGGCACAGAGAAAACACCTGATTTTCTGTTTTTCAAGCTTTTCATAAAACAAGGCTTCCTTCATATTGACAATTATATCA
>JAZFSN010000121.1:0-3664 GCA_036446195.1 Thermodesulfovibrionia bacterium
GTTCTTACGGAAGCAGCCATCAATGGTTCGGTAGACGAACTGAGAGGACTCAAGGAAAATGTCATTATGGGAAGGCTTGTTCCTGCAGGGACGGGTATGAATGTCTACCGGGATACCTATATACAGGCGACAGAAGAATAATAAATAAAATCAATTCAGTTATTCGTTATACGTTATTCGTTACCTGCCTGCCGGCAGGCAGGTTCGTAATAACTAATAACCAATAACTAATAACGACTTGATGAAGTTTATTGCCGATTCAATGCTTGGCCGTCTTGCAAGGTGGCTCAGACTACTGGGCTGCGACACACTCTATTATCCTCAAATAGAAGACAGTCTCCTTTTAAAAATTGCACGCGAGGAAAACAGGATACTCCTTACGAGAGATACCTGCCTTGTAAAAGTAAGAGGGCTTCAGCAGTTTCTGCTATTAAAAGAAAATGATCCTTTTAAACAACTGGGAAATGTTATTAATACATTTAAATTGAACCTGCCCGATAAATCTAAAGGTGGCGAAGATGTCGTGTTCCTAAGCAGGTGCTCAGTGTGTAACGCCAGTGTTAACAATATACCAAAGGAAGACGCAAAGTGTTTTGTCCCTGAATATGTTTATCAGACTTCTGATGTTTTCAGGCAGTGTTCAGGATGCGGCAAATTTTACTGGAGAGGTACTCATCCCGAGAAATTCAGGAAGAAACTGTCAGAGGTCATGCAGTTGATTTAAGATTGCCTATTAATGCAAAACCTGGGAGTGGTGAGTTTATCCGTCTTCGGGTGGGCCTGTCCGCCTTGGGTGGGTTTATCCGCCTTGCGCGGAGGCAGACCCCTTTGGTTTTTTGCATTTCTGAGTTAATTCTAACGGGCAAATAAATTTCTTTTCTCTCATACTGTCTTATATTTTTTTCCGTGTTCATTCTTCCTGTTCCTGGAAAAGTTTACCCCGTTAGAAGGACGACGGTCTTCTAACGGGGTTTAATTATATGGGAATATATTTTTTACTCTATCCATTTGATTTGGGAATAAGTTTAATTGAAGTTTTTTTAGCAAATCTTTTTGGGTATTGCTCAGGCCAAAACCTATTTTTTCTTTATATGTAAAAAGATAATGTCTTGCACATTTGGAAATATTCTCCTTACAATAACGTTCAGCGTATAAATTTGCTGTTGCGGGCATAGTTTTCATTATTTCATCAAAAAAATCGTCACATTCAGGCCTTTCACATATCGCCATTTATATCCCCATCATATTCTTGGGTTTTGCTATTGCCTCCCGAGCCCGCTCTAAACTTTTATCTTTGCCGGGTAAAGACCTCGAAAAAAGTTAACTTGAGCCTTATCCATAGCTTGTTGGCCATTTAATTTTTTTTTAATATTGTTTTTCTTGGTGCTTTGTATACAAAACAATCGTCTTTGGTTATTTCATGAAAATAGTCTGCTTCGTCAATTAATATCCTGGCAGCTGTTTTCCTTACCGCAGCAATTTCTACCCTTACACCTTCCCCTTTTAGATGTATAACCAAATCCACAAAATCAGAATCGCCTGACATAATTATAATGGTATCAACCTTTGAAGCGAGTTGTGTTGCTTTGATAGAAAGTGGGATATCGGCAGACTTATGGCACGGAATAACCGACCCATAATAGTTTTCGTGTAATCTTTCGGCGAATTTGGAAGAAATAGCTTTGCCTTCCCTGAAATAAAGCAGTCTATTCAATCCTCTTTCATTTAGCAATTTCGGGATCAACTTATCAAAATTGATCATTGCATTTTTCGATTTAGAGAGGTCATGAATACTCCGTTCAATATTGTTTCCATCGCACAGAATAGCCACCGATTGATTAATAAGAATATTTTCCATAATTAATTATAATGCAGTACTGAGTCCTTCAACAGATTCAGGATAAACTCCTTTCTGCGAAATGGTCGAGGCTGCACGAAATGTACCTGCCTGCCGGCAGGCATGGCTTCCGAGCCGTCGAAGACGTTCGCTCTGTTTTTTTACCTAAAAATAGTGGTTTCTTAGGTTATTTTATATAATATCTGTAAGGATTTTTGCAAGTGTCCAATGTCAAGCCTGTCGTAGCCCTGCATAAGACGGGGCAGAGATTCCGATACTTCTGGGCCCGCCTTGCAGTGCTTGCCTGCCAGTTTGTTTGGCATGGTGGTGTAGTTTACCCGCCTCAGGTGGGCCTGTCCGCCTTGGGCGGGAGCATACCCC
Source organism: Thermodesulfovibrionia bacterium (assembly GCA_036446195.1). Classification (GTDB taxonomy): domain Bacteria; phylum Nitrospirota; class Thermodesulfovibrionia; order UBA6902; family BMS3Bbin08; genus JAZFSN01. The sequence goes on from JAZFSN010000121.1 coordinate 2,219, forward strand.
TTTGTTTTTTATACAAATGCTAATAAAATAGACCCCATAATTTAATGACGATTTGGAAATCTAAAAAACTATAAAGGCCCAAAAAGTTACCGCTGGTCTGCATTCACTGCACTCTGTTGTTATGTGCTTATCAAGTCAATATCTTATGAAATATGGAAAAGCCATTAAAACAATGCCAAAAAAAATCATCAGAAATACGTTGGAGACAAAATATGGAAACGCACATAGAACAATACCAGACAGGAGAACAAGGCCTCGTCGTTGTTTTCTTCCGTATATTATATATCCCATACCTATTGAGCCAAACAAAACACCCCACATTATTGACGACGTGCTATCCATAATATTCCTCAATTGTTTTCATTTGCACATAACGTTACGGTTCACCGGTGGTTGACTGTTTTATGAATATGCCCTTTTGCATAGGACGTCAAACGTTGAAGCGTATATCGAGAATGCTGTTCATTGGAATGACATAATCGCGGTCGACGAGCTTGGTCAACTCCTTGGAGCGTGCATCCTGCATGTTGTGGGCTGTCATCATATCCTCACAGCTCACGAGTTCCGCCTTGATAAATCCCTTGGCTAGATCTGAATGAATCTTTCCGGCACACGTTATGGCATCAGTGTCTTTCTCAACCAACCATGCATGGACCTCCTGTTTGCCCACTGTGTAGAAAAACATCATGCCGGCTTTCTCCATTCCGTCACGGCACACAATATTTGTGTCCGGTGATGTGTTCTTGTAAACCAGTGTAGGTGTGAAACTCAGTAGTCTGAACGCTTTGACAATAGCCAGTTCGGCATTGTCCAGGGACAGATTGCAGATTGGCTTCTGATCCTCAAGTTGCGCAAGACATTTCTCGAGTACCCCCTTTTCAGACGGGTCCTCTGTTCTCGATAGTCTGCCTTCGATTTTCTCCATGTCAAAAATAAGCAAATCCAGAACATATTCATTCGCTATCGCGATGACGTCAGCTGACTCGTAGTCGTCTGGCAAGAACTCGAAGTAGTACGGCGACTTCTTTGCCGGCTGAAACTTCTCGGCAAGACCTGTGAAGATCCCGTCATTGTACTTTATCTTGCCCTGCGGTAGATTTAATCCTGTATACGCTATTTTCATTCTGTAGAAAGACCTTTTGCTTTATTTAACATTTAAGACCTGCCTGAATGTTCTTCGGGCAGCCAATGATGAAATCAGGGACAAAGACCCTGAACGATATTAACAAACTGAAAGATGTTTAACAATCACAAAATATCAAAAACAAACGAAAACAAACAGGGTCAGCCCTTGACATTGGACATAGCCTTCTCAATCTTCCTAACTTCTCTCCTGATTGTTCTGTTTTTCGTTAACTCCTCCTCGAATCTATTATACGCTTTTGCTACAGCAGAGTAACTGATTCCTCCAAACATTTCCCCTATCTGCCTGTTTGTTGCCTGTGT
>JAZFSN010000122.1:0-2357 GCA_036446195.1 Thermodesulfovibrionia bacterium
GTAGCTCCGTTCTCCGTAGCACTGCGAAGGATGAAACTGCGAAGGATGAATGTTCGGCATCATTCCTTATGATTCCTTACAAGCCTGCCGCCGGCAGGCAGGCCCCGTACCACGACAGTACAGGGGCAAGCAGGAAGGATTTCCCGACAAGCAGGAAGGATTCCCGACAAGCGGGAATGACAATACTAAAAGGTTTTGCATCTAATAACTTATAACGAATAACTAACTTTAAACAAGCTCCTCTATAACCTTTTGTACAGTTTCTATTGCCTTTGGATGTCTCATAATTACTATATTTGCACCGGCTGCAAGCATTGCTGTAGCTGTTGTTGCCTCCCAGGCAATTCCTCTTTCCTCCAGCAAGCCCCATTCCGGGACATCTGATTGCGGAGCAGAAACCTCTTTGATTTTCCAGACATACATGCCAACATCACCCAATATGGGAGGCTGCATTGTCGCGTCATTCTGAAGGAGAGCCGCAAGTCTTATCCTCTCCATAACCGAATACGTATATTCAAGTCCGTAACCTAACGCCGAACACATAGGATCTGTAATTAATTTTTCTTTACTAAAACCCATCTGTGTAATTAGTATATTTAACTGCTTTGCCAGATTGATATCGAGCTCAGACATGGCTATAAGTTTGTGGTTATTTGCAAGAGCCGCCGCCACTATTGTCTTGTAATTGCCTTCCTGCGCCTTTCCGATTATGCAGTTATAACCGCTGGCAGCTTCAGCTGCAGCCACAAGAACAGAGGCATCTTTTTCCACATGATTAGAGCCGAGTATTATGAGCGGAATATTAACTGCAGACAGAACCCCCTTAACAGTCTTTACAGCATCTTCAGGAGAACGGTTTTCCCTGTCAGGGTGAGTGCTTATCAACCGCAGGGCAATTGCATTTGCCTTTAATTCATCCTGGCAGTATTTTGCCCACTTTACAGTGTCACTACTTACGTCCGCATACCGATTCTTTACTGTATCAGGCCAGTCATCCGCCGGAATATCCTGTATTTCATAAGCAATAACCGGCCTGTTTGGAATCTCTCCTTCAAAGGAAAGAAAGGGAAGGGTATTCTCCCCTCCTATGTTTAAGGTTTTGTCTTCTTTACCAAAATCTACATTTAAAACTTTTCCATTATATGATTCCTTTGGAATTACGTAAGACATATTCTAACCTCCGCTCCGAGGTCAAGGTTTAGGTTGAGGTTAAGTTCTTTCTCAGCCTCAGCCTCGGCCTTAACCTGATTTTCTACATTTCCAGATACGAATGCGCATAAAGTGTTTTACCGAGAAATACATCTGCTGTCTTCAGTGTATCCATAAGTTCTTTGTCAAGAGGATTCATGATTGCAGCAGTAAGCCCTTCATACATTAATAGAGTCAGATAAACCCTGTCTATCAGGCTTCTCATTTCTTTTGGAACGCCGTTTGAAACATTACTGAGTCCGACTACAGTTTTCATCGGGGGATCGTTCAGGTCCTGAAACATCTTAATCGTCTTTAGAGAGTGCACCGCCTGGTCCTGCATGGTACAGACCTGAAGTATTAAAGGGTCAAGGTAGATATCTTCAAGAGGCAGTCCGTATTCAGCGGCTCTCCCCATAATCTCTGCGGCGATGGCACACCTCTCTTCTGCATCAGCAGGCAATCCCCCTTTCCCCAATGTAAGTCCTATAACCTGGGCTTTGTATTTGGCTGCAAGTTCAAGCATTACAAACCTCTCAGGTTCATTTGATGTCGAATTGATTATGGGTTTGCCCCACTGATTATTGTGCACCTTCAGCCCGGCCTCAAGGGCATCCGGGTTTGTGGTGTCAAGACAGAGCGGAAGAGAGACCTTTTCCTGAATACTTTCAACCATCCATGTCATGAGTTCCTCGCCTTTGTCCTCAGCAGGACCCGTATTGACATCTATATAATGTGCACCGGCTTTCCACTGCGACTCTGCAAGTTCCTGGATTGGTTTGGGATCGTGATTCATTATAGCCTCCCTCACTTTTTTGGCTATAATGCTGATTTTTTCACCGATGATTAACATCCTTAGTTTTCTCCTTTCAAGACTACAATATATCCATAGTTAAAAAAACTCCGATTTTAAAGGCAAGTTTTGAATTTTAACATAAATAATATCTTCAGGTAAAGACTTATCATGGGTTTAATTTTGAAATAAAAATTTTAAATAATTAGAGGTTCTGAGCAAAACAGGCTGTTGAAAAACTCCTTTAAATATGGGTTTAAACCTTTTGCCGTCATTCCCGTGAAAACGGGAATCCAGTCTTTTCAGTATGTTACTGGATACCCGCTTTCGCGAGTATGACATTATTACTGGAAGAAAAGAGTTTTTCAACAGCCTG
>JAZFSN010000123.1:0-2472 GCA_036446195.1 Thermodesulfovibrionia bacterium
TTCTAAACGAACTAAAAAAGCTGAACCAGCCTCCCTCCAGAATTTTTATAACCCATACAAAACCCCAGTATCTGAAAATAATAACAAAGGAACTAAATAGCCTTAAATTTAGACAATTAACAATACTCGAAAATGGGGAAACATATGTTATTTAAATTAAAATCAGAAATGAATTTTAATTGTTATTAGTTATACGTTATTCGTTATATGTGCAAAAGAGTATAAACATGTTGTTGTATAACGGTTCAAATAACCAATAACTTATAACGATTAACTGTATTAAAGATATGGCCTGGTTTAAAAAAGAAAGAAGGACAATTCCCGGAAAGGGCAAGGTTCCCGAAGGACTATGGGTCAAATGCAATATTTGCAAGGAAATTGTCTATCGTAGAGAGCTGGAAAAAAATCTCAAGGTATGTCCAAAATGTAATTATCACTTCCGTACTCCGGCAAAAGAACGAATACAACTCCTTGTTGATGCGGGAAGTTTCATGGAAATAGGGAGCGGCCTTTTATCTAAAGACCCTTTGAATTTCAAGGATCAGACATCGTACAAAGAACGCATTAAAAACTCACAGAAAAAGGCAAACATAAAAGAGGCTGCGATTGCCGGCAGCGCTACAATAGGAGGTCACCATGTTATTCTCATTGTCCTTGATTTTACCTTTATGGGCGGAAGCATGGGCTCGGTTGTTGGCGAAAAATTCACGGTAGCCGCTGAAAAAGCCTATGAAGACGAACTGCCGCTAATAGCTGTTATATCTTCGGGGGGAGCAAGGATGCAGGAAGGCATACTGTCACTTTTGCAAATGGCTAAAACATCTGCGGCGATAGCAAGGTTTAAGCAAAGCAGCATGCCATATATATCAATACTTGCTGACCCCACTTTCGGGGGTGTGACAGCAAGTTTTGCTTCTCTTGGAGACATAATTATTGCAGAGCCCAGGAGCCTGGTAGGTTTTGCAGGCCCCAGGGTAATAGAGCAGACAATAAAACAACAGTTGCCGGAAAATTTTCAGAGGGCGGAATTCCTTCTCGAGCATGGAATGATAGACACAATTGTAAACCGTAAAGATATGAAACAGACTGTCATAAAGCTTCTTTCCGTAATATTGAGCAATGATTAGAACATAGAGTAAAAAATTATCAACATCCAAAAATATAAATACACTTTTTTATCTGTTTTTATCAGAGATTTTAAATTTAATTTACCATGTCTTTAAATATAAAAAGTTACAATGAGACAGTAGATTATTTTTACGGTCTGCAGAAGCATGGAATAAAATTAGGGCTTGAAAACCCGATAGCATTGATGCGTATTCTTGGAGAGCCCCAGAAATCCTTTCGCTCCATCCATATTGCAGGGACTAACGGCAAAGGCTCCACAGCCACAATAATTGCCTCTATGCTTAAAGAAAACGGGCTTATGACGGGACTTTATACCTCTCCACACCTTGTCAGCTTTACTGAACGAATAAAAATAAATAATTCTCCTATCTCTGAGTCAGACGTAATAGAACTTACATCCTATATCCGAAAAGTTATAGGAGTCATGGATATAAAGCCAACTTTTTTCGAATTTGTTACAGCAATGGCATTTCTTTATTTTAAAAGAAAAAAAGTAGATTGGGCTGTAGTGGAGACAGGGATGGGCGGAAGGCTGGATGCCACCAATGTTTTATTACCGGAAGTAAGCGTTATAACAAACATAGGCCTTGACCATACTGAATTTCTCGGGAAAACACTCTTCAATATTGCATTCGAAAAAGCGGGAATCATAAAACCCCTGAGACCGATAGTTACCGGGACATCTCATCCTGAGGCATTAAGAGTATTGGAAAACATTGCAAAAGACCATGGTTCCAAGATACACGTATATTATAAGGACTTTAAAAGCAACCTGATTTTCATGGATGATAAACATATTGTCTTTGATTACTCAGGTGCTGCCTCATCAAAGACGTATACAAATAAATATAGAGAGTACAAAAATCTATCCATTTCTGCTACTGGAAGGCACCAGCTTTATAATGCCTCCCTGGCAATAAGGGTAACCGAAATTCTTGCACAGAGAGGAACCCCCATACCCGACAATGCAGTCATTAATGGTCTTTCAAACGTGAATTTTGATGGACGTTTTGAAATTATTTCACATACACCCCTGATAATTATTGACAGTGCCCACAACCCTGAAGCATCCCGGGCACTTGCTGATACTGTAAAAGAACTTTTTCCCGCAAAAAAGATTATTCTTATCACTGGAATAATGAAAGATAAAGATATTAAAGGAATCCTTGAACCTCTGATAAAGATTTCTGATACAGCAATATTAACAAAACCAAAAGGTGACAGGGCAGCACATCCGGAAAAACTTAGAGAACACATAAAGTCCTTAAATTCAAACAACCATAAATTGATGCCAGAATCAATAATAACAACTGATACGGTAGCTGAAGCAATAAATATCGCTAA
>JAZFSN010000124.1:0-4853 GCA_036446195.1 Thermodesulfovibrionia bacterium
TAGTTCTTCGTCAAACTCCCTCATTCTCTAAATCAGTAACCAGTTACTTTCCTTCATGCTCTTCAGGGCCCCATATATATTTGTGAATTTGTAATTGCAATCTTACAGGCAGGTTATCGCGCAATATCCATGAGGCAAGCGCCTTGGGAGGCAATATACCGTAAGCAGGAGACATAAGGATGTTCCTGGTTTTATTCAACAGATTGCGTTTGCTGATTATGTCTTTAGCCCAGATGTAGTCTGATTCATCCAGAATCACAAATTTTATTTCATCGTTCCCCTTGAGGAGTTCAAGGTTCTTGAGATTCATTCTCTCGCTCATTCCGCTTTTAGGGGTCTTTACGTCCATTATTATGGTCAGCCTTTTGTCGAGACATCCGATACAAATAGAGCCGTTTGTTTCAATAAGGACATTGTATCCTTTGTCAAGCAGGATTTTAATCAATGGAGGCGTTTTTTCCTGAAGAAGAGGTTCTCCACCGGTAAATTCAACACAGTTAACCCCGTATTCCTCAATTTTTGCTATTATTTTTTCATCAGAAAGCTCCTTCCCGTGGTAATAGGCATAGTTTGTATCACAGTATGTACATCTCAGGTTGCAGCCCGCAAGTCTTATAAATGTGCAGGGAAGGCCTGCATAGGTTGACTCTCCCTGAATGCTTTTGAAGATTTCGTTTACTTTAAACATGACAATTTCTAAGTTACTAATGAGTTCATAAGAAGACTACATTCTATGTCATTCCCGCTTGTCGGGAATCTTTCTTTCGATTCCGAACAAGTCGGACGGATTGCGGACATTCATCCTTCGCAGTGCTACGGAGAACGGAGCTACGGAGAACGGGAGTCGGCATGACAATAATGTAACATTTATTATTTCGTTAGCTATAATAACATGTTTTTTTATGATTTTGGCGAAAGAATCATTGTCATGTGTCTGCCTTCCAATCTTGGCATTTGCTCGATGTTAGCCTTGTCAGCAAGTTCCTCGGAAATTCTGTTAAAAACCTCCCTGGCTATGGAAGAGTGTACAATCTCCCTGCCTCTGAATATCATTGTAACTTTTGTCTTGTTTCCCTCTTTAAGAAATCTTATTACATTTTTGATTTTCAAATCTAAATCACCTTTACCTATCTGAGGTCTTATCTTTATTTCTTTTAGCGATATAGTTTTATGTTTTGAAGAGTGTTTCTTGTTCAACTGGTAACGGTATTTACCATAATCCATTATCTTGCACACCGGCGGGTTTGCAGTGTGTGCTACCTCAACCAGATCTAATCCCTGCTCCACTGCCATCTTCAAGGCGTTCTGTATAGGAACTATTCCTAATTGTTCTCCATCGTTTCCAATAAGCCTTACCTCTCTTGCTCTTATTCTTTTATTTCTCCTTAGCTCTTTAGTATCTGAAGAGTAAAATTTTTGGCGATTTCTAATACTGTCTACCTCCGATTTGTTATTTCCTCTTTGAGGATTGATTTTATTTTCTCTAGAGACATTTCCCCTAAATTCTTCCCGGCTCTTGTTCTAATATTTACAGTACCGTTAGCCGTTTCCTTTTCTCCTATTATACACAGAAAAGGAATTTTCATAAGGGTTGCCTCTCTTATTTTATAGCCTATTTTCTCATTATCCGCATTTAGTTCAACCCTGAGACTTTCCCTTAACATAGACTCTACAACCTCTCTGGCATATCCTACATGGCGTTCAGAAATAGTCAATACCGATACCTGTACAGGAGAAAGCCATAAAGGGAAAGCCCCTGCGTAATGTTCTATTAGTATACCAAAAAATCTTTCAAGAGAGCCCATAAGGGCACGGTGTATCATAATCGGCCTATGATCCCTGCTGTCTGACCCCCTGTAAACCACATCAAGCCTTTCAGGGATATTAAAATCCACCTGTACTGTACTGCACTGCCAGGGTCTTCCAAGGGAATCTCTTACTTTTATGTCAATCTTTGGCCCATAAAAAACACCTTCACCAGGATCAACACTGTATTCAAGCCCCTTATGAGACAGGGCGTTCTTCAGTGCCTCAGTTGATTTTTCCCAGCTTTCCGGCGATCCGACAAATTTTTCCGGTCTCGTAGAGAGATATACCTCATAGTCGGTAAAACCAAAAGTCCTGAGTATGAAAAGGGTGAGATCCAGAACCTTTAGTATCTCGTCTTCCAGTTGATCCTCCATGCAGAATATATGTGCGTCATCCTGTGTAAAGCCCCTAACTCTCAAAAGACCGTGAAGGACACCTGAGCGCTCGTATCTGTAAACTGTACCGAGTTCGGCAAACCTTAATGGCAGTTCTTTATAGCTTCTGAGGCGGTTTTTGTAAACTGATATATGAAAAGGACAATTCATGGGTTTTAGCTCGTATTCTATTCCCTCTATCTCTATGGGTGAATACATACTTTCTGCGTAGAAATCAACATGCCCTGTTTTTTTCCACAGATCAAGTTTTGCCACATGAGGGGTATATAAGATTTGATAACCTGCCTTGCAGTGCTCATCTACCCAGAGATTTTCTATTATCCTCCTTATCTGTGCACCGCGCGGATGCCACAGAACAAGGCCCGGGCCAATCTCTTCACTAATACTGAAAAGATCCAGTTCTTTGCCAAGACGCCTGTGGTCTCTTTTCTTTACTTCTTCGAGGAAATCGAGGTATTTCTCAAGGTCGTCTTTCGTGAAGAATGAAACACCGTATATCCTCTGCAGCATTTTATTTTTTTCATTACCGCGCCAGTAAGCGCCGGCAACGGACAGGAGTTTGAAGGCTTTAATCCTGCCTGTTGATTTCAAATGAGGGCCGCGGCAGAGATCTGTAAAATTATCCTCTTCATAAATGGTGACTGTATCATCTTCTATTTCCTCTAAAAGTTCGAGTTTATATATTTCACCAAGTGATTTAAACAGCTTTATTGCCTCTTTTTTGGTGATTTCTTTTTTTAGGAAAGGCCTGTCAGCCTTTATAATTTCCCTGATTTTTTTCTCTATTGCAGGCAGGTCTTCATTTGTAAAAGTTTTGTCGCAGTCAAAATCATAATAAAATCCATCAGACGTAGCAGGGCCAATGGCAAGTTTGGCTTTCGGGTAAAGCTCTTTTACTGCATGAGCCATGATGTGGGATGTGCTATGGCGGTAAACTTCAATGTCCTTTTCTTTGTTATTTACTTCCTTAATTCTAAAAACCTCCTCTAAAATAGTTATCAGCTGTCAGTTCACAGTTTTCAGTATATAATAATTCGTACTTATTATTAACTGCTTTATCCCTCTCTGAACACAGATGACTGATCCCTGACCCCTGAATTTCATGGCAGGCCCGCTGGAAGCCTGCCCTCGAATTTAGTAATCGGGGGCGGGTATGACAATAATAGAGTTTACCAGATTTTACCTTTTAACTACAACTTCTTTGTCAATGCTTATAAAATGAAAAATCTGAAACCTTGGCTGGATGAGGCTGTATAATAAATTGTATGATTGAGGACTTTTAAGTGCTTCGGTTCTTTGATAACTGAATTTCCCATTTCAGGGAGGCGTGTATTTCTTTTGCCTGCGAATTTTTTTTGAACTCAAGAGCTTGTTGAAAAACTCAACAATCTCTGCGTAATCATTTTTTCTAATCTGTGCAATCAAGGCTGTTGATGACTTTTTCAACAGCCTGTTAATAATTACGTGTCAAAATTAAAAAAATGCGTATTGTAGCAAACTGTTACTTTATTGACCCTTTTAGCGCTTCTTTTCCTTCCATATACTTGAATTTTTCTTTTATTTTTGTCAGTGTCTCTTCCGCGCTCTTGCAATATCGGTCAATTTCCTTGGCTGTCCAGTGTTTATTTTTGGAACGGCCTGTCTTTTTCATCTCCTCCTCCTTTCTTTTTTATTAAAGCTCATTAAAAAGAAGTCTTACTAATATATTTATCATAGAAATATAAGAATGTCAAGCAATATTACATATTCGGAAGATATGACAATTAATTTAACATATAAAATTAGAGAATTAGATAGAAAACTTGGGGAGTTATGGGGCAGTAAATTGATAAATAATTAGAGGGATACGTTCTGGGAGTTTTATATTCCCTAAACTTCGGGACGACCTCTTTTAAAAAACGTCATAAGTTATCCGTTATATGTTATTTGTTTACCCCGTTAAATGAAAGCCTTCGATGAAATCGGAGGTTAAAAAATCTGTCGCAGTCGGTGGTCTAAAGCCACCGACACGCGACACCTTTTTAACGGGGTAAACAAAATATTTTTAAGGACTTTACAAGTTTTTTACTAATAACTATTAACTGATAACGGTTAACTGTCTTTTTAATGGTAGGCACGGTCCCGATGCTTCGGGACGACCTCTTTCCATTATGGTAATAATGGTAGGCACGGAGGGTATCGAACCCTCGACCTCTTCCGTGTCAAGGAAGCGCTCTCCCCCTGAGCTACGCGCCTTTACATGGATGCTGGCTAAAAGTTCCGACTGTCAGACTCGTCTGATTCGCTGAGGCGAAAAAGTCGGAGATGAAAGCCAGCTATCTAATAATGTTTTTTCCTTTCATGGAAGCTCCGAGTTTTGCTCAGAGAGCTTCAAAAAAATAGATAAAACAAGAACAAGCACCTTTTATGTAACAAAGCAAACATGAAATCAAAAATTAAATAGGCGTTGCCCCCATTTTTTCCATTGCCGATTTCTATTGTCAATTATCAATGGCACGCTCTAGACGCATAGGGCCGACCTTCCCGATGTATCGGGACGCTCTCCCCCTGAGCTACGCGCCTTTGGAGATTTGAATCTGAGAATTCAAAGTCAAGATTTAAAAAGACTTCCTCTTCCCCTCGCTCAGGAGTGACTCATACCGCCTTGCT
>JAZFSN010000125.1:0-2416 GCA_036446195.1 Thermodesulfovibrionia bacterium
TATGATTTCTGTTCCGGCACCTCAATGTCCGCGCCCCATGTCTCGGGGCTTGCAGGACTGCTTTACAGCTATTACACAGGCTTTACTTATTCCCAGATCCGCAGCACTATACTGAGATATGTTGATGTACTGCCGGAACTCACCGGCTGGATACTGACAAACGGAAGGGTTAATGCATACAAAGCGCTTTCATCCTTATTGCCTCCAACCGGCCTTACTGCTTCATATTCATCCAGCATATCTTTATCGTGGACAGACAATGCAACAGGTGAAGACGGATATAAAATAGAGAGGAACGTATCAGGTGGCGGTTATGTCCAGATAGCAGCTATAGGCCCTGACAGCACCGCATATACTGACCCTGACGTTAATTCAACCACAACATATTCATATCGTGTGAGGGCATATAATAATATTCCGGCTGATTCATCCTACTCCAATCAGGCGGTTGTCCCAATTACTCCCACAAACCTTTCAGCCTCAGCAGTGTCAACCAGCCAGATAAACTTAAGCTGGACAGACAACTCAAACAATGAGATAGGCTTTAGCATAGAGCAGAAGGATGACGCAGGCGGAACATACACTGAGATTGCTACAGTAGGTGCAGATGTAACTACATACAGTACTACAGGCCTGAATAAAGCTAAAACCTACTTTTATCGAGTTTTGGCATATACAGGAACAGGAAGCTCTGCTTATTCCAATGAGGCCAGTGCCAAAACCCTTGGATCAATTGGAGGAGGCGGAAGCTGTTCCATCGGCACAAGGCAGAATACTCCCACAGCCATGGCTAACATTGCTGTATTGCTGATACCTCTCTTATTCATGGCAATTATAAGGTTGAAAAGGCGATACAGGGGTCAAAAAGTTTAAGCTGAAGAGCCAAAAGAAAAAGGCGTTATATACATACCTGTGTCTGTTTGTAATGGTGTTTGTATATCATGCCTTTTCCTTTTCTTTATTTAAATACCTGATCCCTGTCTTTCTTATAACCATTTCATATGCATTTCAGGGGAAGCTGAACCTCAGATTCAGAGTAAAAGATATACTTTTCGGCATCACAGTATCTGCGGTCATATTATTACCATTCTGGTATTTTATGTCCCTGCCCAATAATGTATTTGTAATCCTGCCCGTAAGTACTATGCTTTTTCAGCTTTTCGGAGTTTCATTTGCTGAAGAGGTCTATTTCAGGGGTTTTCTGCAGAACAGGCTGGGGAATAACTTCACGGGGCTGATAATAGTCAGCATTCTTTTCTCTGTCATGCATGTGCCCCAGATTATATTTTACGGCGATATCTATTCAGTAATGACGTTTTTCCCTTCCCTGGTCATGGGTTTTCTGTATATGCGGACATCCAATGTCCTGCCGTCCACCATCTTCCACTTCTTCGCAAATATCGTGTATTCAGGGTTTTATTAAGAGGCGGGGTCAGACTTAATTACTTGCATCTTTCTTTGAAACCGGACATTTGACTTTTTTAATATTTTTTTCACTTCTTCGTGTATTTGCTCTTGTAATCGCTTACTCAATAATGTATAGTATTACTAAGAAATACTAAGAAGGTGACCAATGCGAACAACAAAACTTTTAACTCTATCCCTCCCCCCAGAGATGCTTAAAAAGGTGGAACAACTTGTTAAAGAAGAAAATAAAACAAAAAGCGAACTTTTTAGAGAGGCATTACGGAGATATATAAGTGATAAACGCTGGCAACAGATACGCCAATGGGGTTTGAAAACATCTCAGGAACTTGGAGTTTCAACAGAGGAAGAGGTTGATGAGCTCATTCATCAATATCGCAAGACCAGGAATTGAAGGTTGTTCTTGACACAAATGTCTATATCTCCGCAATACTTTTTGGCGGCAATTGCGAAGAGATTTTACGACTTGCCGGGTTAGATTCTTTTGAGTTAGTAATCTCCAGAAGCATTATCTCAGAAATAGAAGCTATCCTGAAAGAAAAATTTAAGTGGTCAAAAAGGCAGATATCAGAGACCATCTCATACATAAAAAATATTGTTACAGTAATTAATCCGGATGTTTCCCTTTCAGTAGTAAAGAATGATCCATCAGACAATAAAATCCTCGAATGTGCTGTCGCTGCAAAAGCTAACTATATTGTTACAGGAGATAAAAATCACCTTTTGCCAATGAAAGAATACAAAGGGATAAAAATAGTAAATCCTGCTGAACTTCTAAGGCTGTAATGTGCAGTCGGTGCAGTCGGGGTCAGACTTAATTACTTGCATCTTTCTTTGAAACCGGACATTCGACTTTTTTTAATATTTTTTTCACTTCTTCGTGTACTTGCTCTGACCCTCTTAGACAACGGCTCACTAAGGCAGGATCTCGATTAAGACAGGTTGCAATATCTTTCCCCCGATACCCTAACTCCATTCCTGCTACAATAAA
>JAZFSN010000126.1:0-5177 GCA_036446195.1 Thermodesulfovibrionia bacterium
CTTCTAAACCTTGTAATATGCCCCTTTTGCACAGGCTTTACATAGCACTCTGCCATCCAAATTAACCTCTCTCATATCCTGGACATATTCTCCGCATTTATTACATTCAACCCTCTTTATCGGCCTGCCGGGCATATCCTGTTCAGGTATCTTAATCTTTACATTCTTCCATGCAAAAAGCCCTTCATCCGGCATTACCTTATATGCAGCTGTCTGGCATTGATATTTGTCTTTAATCTCAGGGAAATAATTTTTTGCGTTTACCCTGGCTTCCTCTTTTGCCAGAATTCTTACCGCCTTCCCTGTTTTCAGGTTCATAAAGGTGGCTGCCATCTTCCCGTAATCAAGAAGTTTTAATGTTCTTTTCCCCAGGCTGCATCCAGTAACTGACTGAACCGCATCAGTTGCACACCTGTCTATCTCAACAAAAACTATCAGGTTTTTCCTGTCCCTGCCCTTTGGGTCTTTAATCCCTATCTTTTTAAGCCCGAACATGCTCATCCTTACCCCGAGAACCTGCCCGGGACACAGATGACCATGTATCCTTACGGATTCATCAAGCAGATTTTCAAAATTGAGATCAGACTTCTTCTTTATTGGCATTTAAAAACTATCTCTTCCTGTTTATAAAACCAGTTGTTTTCACTTTCTGTCAAGAATTCGGGCAACATGAACGATATATAAATAAAAAAACATACAAATCTTGCTTTTAATTTTTGATTATGTTTATATGAATTATTAAAAAAATCCTAAACTATTTTAGATTTTTTCATATAATTACATGCGAAAAAGCACACTCATAATTCTGCTGGTTATACTTATTATTATCGTTGTTTCAGGAATTTTTGCCTCAGAATATTATACTTCCCAGCCTGAATTCTGCGGTTCATGCCACATAATGAAAAAATACTACAATTCCTGGAGTAAGTCCAAACACGGAAAAGAAAATGTGGCATGTGTTACCTGTCACTATGCGCCGGGGGAAAAAGGCTCTATTAAGGCCAAATTTAAAGGACTGGGACAGCTCTTTACATATCTTTCAGTGGGGGGTAATGAGGTTAGAGCAGAAACAAGGGTCAGCGATTTAAGCTGTACGACATCTGAATGCCATCCAGCCGAAAAATTTCAAAACAAAAAAATTGAATATACAAAAAAAATTAAATTTATACACGACCCTCATGAACACAAAAAAATCGAGGGGCAGACACTCCACTGCAACACCTGCCACATACATGTCTCGGCAGACAAACATTTTGAAGTACCGGTAAATTTGTGCAGTCTCTGTCATTTCAAAAACACGAAATTCAATGAAGGCCGGGCAAAGTGTGTCCTATGCCATGATATACCCACAAAATCGCTTCAAAAGCAAAAAAAAGCGGAAAAGTCTGATGAAAAACCCGTTACTCACAAGAGCCTTGAAAAGGCAAAAGTTCCGTGTCAGAGCTGTCACTATGAACTTATTCAGGGGGAAGGCGAGGTTAAAAGCGAACGCTGTTTAAGCTGCCATGATGAACCTGATACTCTTAAAAGGGCGACTGACAAAAAAACAATGCATCAGGAGCATGTCGCAGGGCAGAACGCCAAATGTTTTGACTGCCATAGTCCTATTACGCATAAGCAGATTGAATTTTTAGACCCTGTCAGAGAGACCTGCTTTATCTGTCATCCGGATCATCATAGATATCAGAAACTCCTTCTGCTCGGAGATAAGGTAAAAGAAGTAACTGAGGTCCCGGGGCTCATGTATGACGTAAAGACCAACTGCATAGGCTGCCACATGGAGGAAAGACTTATCAAAGGCGAAAAAGTCCTCCACGGCTCTGCAAAAGCATGTGCTGCCTGCCATACAGAAAAGCATGAAGGCATGGTAAAGGAATGGAAGGACAAGACCAAACAAGAATTAAAAGATGCCAAGGAGATAGAGAAAGCGGCTTTAGACGCCATTAAAAAAGCTAAGGGCAAGGTACCAGCAAAGAAATTGGAAAAGGCCATGGCAATGCTTAAAGAAGGTCAGGATAATATGCATATAGTTGAGTACGGGGGTGGAGTTCATAACAAGAAATACTCTATAGTTCTGCTTGATAATGCAATGGATAATTTTGAGGATCTCATAGACCTGCTGAATGAACCCCGTTAGAAGACCTTCGCCCTTCTAATGGGAAAGCTCACACGGGGCATTAAACCCCGTGTTTACTATAGAAGGAATTAAATATTTTCATCCCCGTGGCAAGCCACGGGGCTTTCTAACGGGGTGAACAGGAATAATAGAGAACAATACAGGCCTTAGTTAATAAATAAGGGTAAAGTGATATTTCAGCCACTAAAATTTATGTTTCAGTTAATAAATTCAAGAGCTTATCTGTTCGTTGAAGGAAGACGATCAGCAATCCATTCATATTTGCAACTCGCACAACGCTGTTTCCCTCGTCTAATTTCATATCCCTTTTTATAAGAACATATTGGACAAACCTTATTAGAATTCATTCCACCAAATATATCAAGCTGGTGGCTAAATTGTCACATTACCCGATTTTACAGCAATTTGGTTTTTTAATAGCATTCATAAATAATATTAATAAACCTATATTTCTATTGTAACAGCCGATAAAAAAAGGCTATTACAAATATATATACTATTTTTTATGAAGATCAAACACATGAGCAGAGTTTATTATCTTATCTGTTAAACATGTAAAAGCAAAGGAGGGAATCATGAGCAAGACTGGTACTCTATCCCGTCGTGATATTTTAAAGACAGGAGGCGCTGTGGCAGCAGCTGCAGCTGCAACAGGCCTTTTACCTAAAAATGCAGAGGCCGCAAAAAATGGAAATCCCCGATGGGCAATGGTCGTTGACATTCGTAAATGTGTCGGCTGCAGGGGATGCACTGTTGCATGCAAGTCAGAATATGGGATTCCGCTTGGAAATTTTCAGGCCGTTGTTAAAGAAGTAGGCTGGGGCAAATTCCCCAATACTGAAAAATATTTTTTACCGCGTCTGTGTAACCACTGCGCAGGGGAAAAAGACGTACCGCCGTGTGTTGAGAAATGTCCTGAAGCAAAAAGCGGAAAAAGGATGAAACTTGGGAAGGTACGCTATAGAACAGGCGCTACCTACAAACGTCCAGATGGGATGATTTTGGTTGATAACTCCCTCTGTATCGGCTGTGGAAAATGTATTGACGCATGTCCATACGGTGTACGCTTTTTTAATCCCTTTGTAAAACTAACCAGACCTGACAGGGAAAAAGATCTTGGAATTGCTAAATGCTCTTTCTGTCAGCATCGTGTTGACAAAGGGGTTGTCCCATCATGTGTAAACACCTGTCAAGGCAGGGCAAGGATATTTGGTGATTTAAATGACTCAAACAGCGAGGTCTCAAAACTCGTTAAGAAATTTAATTTGTCAAATAAGGTTCTCTTGCCGGAAGAAAAAACAATGCCTCACGTATTTTATATTGACCCTGCCAAGGTATTAGGACATTACAAGATTAACAGGAAGACAAAAGAGGCAGAGTTCAAAGACCATGTTGAATAAATTTAAGAAATAAAGAAAGGAGGAGAATAAATTATGGCAACTTTAACACGGCGTAATTTTATGAAGCTGGGCATAGCCAGCGGTGCTCTCCTTACAGCAGGTGGAATCTTTACATCCTCTGCTCTGGCTGGCACTGTAAAGCTGCAGCAAGGTGGCAAGGATTTTTCACCCAGGACAGGAGCTGAGAGAAAAGCCATTCCTTCTGCCTGCTGGCAGTGTGTTACCAGATGTCCCAATATGGGCTTTGTGGAGGACGGAAGACTGGTTAAGCTGGAATCAAACCCCAACTCCAAGAGAACCGAAGGCAAGATGTGCGCCAAGGGACAGGCAGGTCTCAACCACGTCTATGACCCTGACAGGATACTTTATCCGATGAAGCGCCTGGGCAAACGCGGTGAAGGACAATGGAAGAGGATCTCATGGGATAACGCCCTTACTGAGCTGTCAGGCAGATTGAAAAAACTGCGTGATGATGGGCATCCCGAGAAGTTCATGTTTCATTACGGCAGAATGAAGGCAAGCTCCAGCAAGCTGATCAAGAGCGGTTTTCTGGCAAAGTACGGCACAGGGACCATAGGTAACCACACCTCTATATGCGAGGGCGGCAAATGGACTGCGCATGAGCTTACATGGGGCAAGCACTATGATAACTGGGATTTTGACAAGACCAAATTTATCCTGAACTTTGGGAGTAATTGTCAGGAGGCACACACAAATCATATTCCCGTATCTCAAAGATTGATTAGGGCACTGGTTGACAGAGGGGTAAAGATGGTGACCTTTGATGTAAGGCTTTCTACCACTGCCGCCAAGTCAGATGAATGGATACCAATCAAGCCAGGAACCGATGGTGCGGTTGTCCTTGCCATGTGTAATGTAGTAATGAAAAATGGTCTCTATGACAGGGATTTCCTTAAATTCGTCAGGGCTACAGCAAATGTCAATGCGTCTGTTGATGAAAAGATATCTGCTCTGAAATCTCACCTCTCTAAATACACTCCTGAATGGGCTGAAAAGATAAGTGGTGTAAGCGCCTCAAAGATCAAGTCTCTGGCAATGGAATTCGCAAAGACAAAGCCTGCAGTTATGGTAAGTTACAGGGGCGCAGTAGCCCATTATAACGGCAATGACACTGAGAGGGCATGTCAGATGCTTGCCTCTATAACCGGAAACATTGACAACCCGGGCGGCAGATGCAGAGGCGTAGGCGCAGGATGGAAATACCCCAAGGTAAAGGATAAACCCAAGGCAAAGAAACTGAAGATAATTGATGGATTCCCTAAGGGTCATAAACTCCATGCAGCCATTCCGTCACACCACATGAGTCACCAAGTACTCAAGATGATAAAAGACGGCAAGGCTGGAAGACCTGAAATATACATGTGGTACTGCTACGCGCCGGTTTATGCCAATGGAGAGATCCAGGAGAATATAGATATTCTGAAAAATGAAAGCCTGATTCCCTACACTGTATGCTCAAATCCGTTTTATGATGAGTCAGCTGCATTGGCAGACCTCATACTGCCGGATGCTACTTATCTTGAGAGATGGGACTGGGAAGACATGGTCTCTCCGACTCAGGTCGGTGAACACATTCTCCGCCAGTCTTTTATTAAGCCGCTTGGTGAGGCGAGGGATCT
>JAZFSN010000127.1:0-2928 GCA_036446195.1 Thermodesulfovibrionia bacterium
TTTGTTTTCGGGATTAATACCCCGTGGCTTGCCGCGTTCGTCATACCCGCGAAAGCGGGTATCCAGAAATGTAAAGTGCTACGTGGATTCTGGATTCCCGATTAACATATCTCGGGAATGACCGCAGTTGATACCCCGTCCGCTTGCGGTGGGGTAATTCATTCCGTGGTGTCCAGTCTTATATTTAGTTCCTTGAGCTGTTTATCTTCAACAGAAGACGGGGCATTGCTCAATGGACATATTGCCTTTTGCGTCTTTGGAAAGGCAATCACATCCCTGATTGACTGTGCACCTGCGAGTATCATAACAAGCCTGTCCAGACCAAGCGCAATTCCCCCATGGGGAGGCGCACCGTATTCCAGAGCCTCAAGAAGAAAGCCGAATTTTGCTTTTGCTTCTTCAGAACTGATTTTCAGCAATTCAAACATCTTATCCTGTACATTTCTTCTGTGTATACGGATGCTTCCGCCGCCAATCTCACATCCATTTAAAACAATGTCATAAGCCTGGGCCCTTACCTTTAACGTGTTTCCCCCTCCAGCTTCTGCTCCGGACATTCCGGAATCAAGAAACATTTCCATATGCTCTTCAACAGGGCTTGTAAAGGGATGATGCATCGTCTCATATCTTTTCCCCTCGTCACTCCACTCAAAAAGAGGGAAATCAGTTATCCAGACAAAACTGTATACATCGCTTTTAATTAAATCAAGCCTTTTCCCGAACTCATTTCTGAGTCTGGCAAGCGATTCATTTACGACCTGCATCCTGTCAGCTACGAAAAGGAGTAAATCCCCTTCTTCTGCTTCAAGCCTTTCAGCAATTGCCTGTAGTACCTGCTCCGGGAAAAATTTTGCTATTGGAGAATCGAATCCTCCACCTGAGGCGGACTTTCCGTTTGAGGCGGACTTTATCTTTATCCATGCAAGGCCCTTTGCCCCGAATGTCTTGACCTCTTCAGTAAGGTCATCAAGCTCTTTTCTCGAATAGCCCGCACATCCCTTTGCATTTATACATTTTACCTTCCCTCCTTTTGATATGGCATCAAGAAAAACCTTAAAAGAGGAGTTTTTGACAATATCGCTTACCTCCCTGAGTTCAAGTGAAAATCTCGTATCAGGCTTGTCAGTGCCAAACCTCTCTAATGCCTCTTTATATGCAAGTTTTTCAAACGGTGCCTTGAGTTCCATGCCAAGGACATCCATAAAGATCTTTTTAATCATGCCTTCAACAATTTCCATCACATCTTCTTTTTTCACAAAGGACATCTCCATGTCTATCTGTGTGAATTCAGGCTGTCTGTCTGCTCTCAGGTCTTCATCCCTGAAGCATTTTACAATCTGATAATATCGTTCAAGTCCTGCAACCATTAAAATCTGTTTGAAAATCTGCGGTGACTGAGGAAGGGCATAGAAAGAGCCCGGATTTACCCTGCTGGGCACAATATAGTCCCTTGCCCCCTCCGGGGTGCTCCTGGTCAGCACAGGGGTCTCTATTTCCAGAAAACCCGCGGCATCAAGATAATCACGGACAGCCTTTGAAGTTCTGTGCCTTAGAATCATGTTTTCCCGGATAGGCCTTCTCCTGATATCAAGATACCGGTGTTTAAGCCGCAATGACTCGGAGGCATCAATGTTGTCTTCAATCAAAAAAGGCAAAGGCCTGCTTTCATTCAGAATCACAATCTCCTTTACCACAACCTCAATGCTTCCTGTTGACATTAAAGGGTTTTCAGTCCCCTCAGGCCTTTTTCTCACATCGCCTGTAATCTGAAGCACAAATTCATTTCTTATCCTGTGCGCGAGTTTATGCACTTCAGGATTGACTTCCGGACTGAAGACTGTCTGCACAATACCGCTTCTGTCTCTGAGGTCAATGAAGATAAGACCGCCATGGTCCCGCCAGCTATCAGCCCAGCCTGCCAGGGATACTGTTGAGCCTGTATCTTTTTCTCTTATGTCACCGCATGAATGTGTTCTCATGAAATTAGTTATAAGGTATAAGTTAAAAGTTATAAGTTAATAGTTCCTAAATTGAGCGGTTCTTAAGTTATGTCGTCATTCCCGTGAAAACGGGAATCCAGAGTGTTACGTAACCCATTTAAAATACTGGATTCCCACTGGAGCCTGCCCTCGAATTTCGTAATCGGGGGTGGGAATGACAAACAAGACTATTTTTCAGACTTTTGCAAGAGGCTCCCCTGAACTCCCTTTTTTAATCTTTTAATTTCCTCTGGAGAAAGATAACGGAATGCCCCGGGCTGCAGCCTGCCAAGCTCAAGCCCGTTAATCCTTGTTCTCCTGAGTTTTATAACTGTATGCCCAACCTGCTCAAGCATTCTTCTTATCTGCCTCTTCCTTCCCTCATATATTGTAATCTCTATCCATGAATTAGCCTCGGTTTTTTTTATCTTCTTAACCTTTGCAGGTGCAGTGGTTCCATCCTTGAGTCTAATTCCATTTTCCAGTTTTGCTATATTCCTGTCTTCAAGTACGCCGCTGATTTTCACAAGATACGTCTTTGATACTTTATTCCCCGGACGCGTTATGGAATTAGCCAGTTCACCGTCATTTGTCATGATAAGAAGACCTTCTGAATTATAATCAAGCCTGCCAACCGGGGAAACATTTGCCTTGACCCCTTTTAAAAAATCCTTTACAGTCGGTCTTCCCTCAGGGTCATGAGTTGAAGTAATACACCTATCAGGTTTGTTAAACATTATATAAACCCTGGGTCCAGAACTCTTTATAAGCCGGCCGTTGACCTTGATATGGTCTTTTGCAGAATCTGCCTTCATTCCAAGACCTGCAACAGCACCGTTAACAGTAACCTTGCCCTGAAGAATCATCTCCTCTGCCTTTCTTCTTGAGGCAATCCCGCATTTTGAAAGAATCTTTTGAAGCCGCTCCTGCATAATGGCATTTTATTTAT
>JAZFSN010000128.1:0-11032 GCA_036446195.1 Thermodesulfovibrionia bacterium
ATATATACGCTATCTTGGCATGGCAAGCACGATAGGGATGAGTTTTGTCATAAATGCCTGTGTCGGTTTGGCAATTGGGTGGATACTCGATAAAAAAGTTTTTAATACATTTCCATGGTTAACCATAATTTTTTTAATCCTTGGTATTGCGGCAGGCTTTAAATACTTGTTTAAGATTGCCTCAAAGGCAGGAAAATATACTGATTCTACAGACAATGAAAAATAAAAGATGAAAAATCAATCCCGAAACATCGGGATACATTTTAATCTTTGACTTTACTTTATATGGAAATACTCAAGGGGGTAATTAAAAAAAGCCTTATTGTCATATTGCCGGTTGCAGTTGTATCTTCCTTTTTTGAATGGCATAAACTCCCTCTTGGTATTATAAGCGGCGGTGTGTTTGGTGTTTTAAACCTTGCAGGACTGGTACGCAGTATAGAGGGGGCTCTTAGTACTGAAAAAGCCAAAGTAAGGATAATAATATTCAGCATAATCCGTTTATTTATTTTATTTGCGGTGATTTTTATTCTTATATGGCTTAAAATAGTCAATATCCCCGGCATGCTTTTTGGGTTTACAGTAGTTTTTATTTTAATTCTCTATGAGGGGATGAAGGTTGCAAAGTCGACATAAAATTTTGTAAGAAAAATATAATTAAAATTTTTAAAATAAAAAATTCCTCAATTTTACGAGGATGCTGCCTGAATGCCCCGCTCTGTGAGCGGAGATGAAAGGCAGCTATATAAATAAAAATAATTATTCCTTGCTCGGAAGCCCCGCCTTGTAGGCGGGGAGCTTCACATTTTGTTTTTTAGATTTTTAGGAGGATAAGTGTTAACCCTGGATTTCACAAACATGGTGTCAGATGTGTACAGACCCGGCAAAGGCAGCAGCCTGGCTCCCGGGGATATAAATTCCCTTAAAGACAGATATAGAGAGATTCACGCAGACATAGCAGGCAGGCAGATACCCGGTTTATATTTCCTCGATTTACCGGACCAGGGGACAGAAGCGATTTATACCCTGGCAGGGGATATAAAAAAGAGGTCTGACTTTTTTCTGCTCCTCGGGATCGGGGGCTCGGCACTTGGGCCCAGGGCAATGATTGAGGCATTAAAGCCTTTTTATAACCTGAGATATTCACCAAAAATTTTTATCTGTGACAATGTAGACCCGAGCACCCTCACGTCAATCCTGTCAATAATTGACCTGAAAAAAACCACTGTGAATGTTGTTACAAAATCAGGCAGCACAGTTGAAACAATGGCCTGTTTTTTAATCCTTATGAATGCCCTTAAAAAGGTTCATAAAAACGAATTTTCAAAATGGATTGTTGCCACTACAGACCCGGAAAAGGGGATTCTAAGAAAAACAGCTTTAAAAGAGGGTTTTAATACTTTGCCGATACATCCTGACGTTGGGGGCCGATTCTCTGTGCTCAGCCCGGTTGGTCTGCTGTCCGGCGCTGTTGCCGGGATAGACATAAAAGAAGTACTTAAGGGGGCAAAGGATATGTTTTTGAGGTGCAGCGAAGAGGACTTATGGGAAAACCCTGCTTATATGTACGGGGCGCTCATGTATCTGATAGAGCAAAAGAGGCAGAAAAAAATATCAGCAATTATTCCTTATTCAGACCGGTTAAAATCATTTTCTGAATGGTATTGCCAGCTATGGGCTGAAAGTCTCGGAAAAAACAATCTCGGACAGACACCATACCCGTCAACAGGGACAACAGACCAGCACTCACAGCTTCAGCTCTGGATGGAAGGCCCGGATGACAAAGTAATAACATTTATACGCGTGGAAGATTACGGATCTGACTTTTCCATACCTGATGAAGGCATTGAACAGCTCGGTTATCTCGGGAATCACGGCCTTAACGAATTAATAAACGCAGAGCAGGAGGCAACAGAACTTGCGCTCACAAAAGCTGGCAGGCCAAACATGAGGCTTAATATTCCAAGGGTAGACAGTTATTATCTGGGACAGCTGTTTCTGTTTTTTGAACTTGCAACTGCTGTAACCGGTATGCTCTATGGGATAAATCCTTTTAATCAGCCGGGAGTTGAAGAAAGCAAGAATCTTACTTACGGGATGATGGGACGCAAGGGCTATGAAACCAAAAAAGAAGAAGTGGATAAGTACAGAGAGAGGATAAAGAAATCCAGATATAAAATCAGATAAGAGAGTTTTAAGAAAGGCAAAAATGCGCAGGCATAGAACATCTAAGACAATGAAGAAAAAGCTTATAGATTTAATACTTTTACGTTCGTTTAAATTTACAAGAAAGCCGACCTTTCAGCTTGCTTCGGGCAAAAAAAGCAATTTTTATTTTAACTGCAAGCCTGCTTCCCTGAACTCTGAAGGCATGTTTCTTATAGGGAATCTCTTATACCGGCTTATTAAAAGTGAGAAGACATGGAAGGTAAAAGCCGTAGGAGGGTTAACACTTGGGGCTGACCCTGTGGCAGGTGCAATAGCCTACACCTCTCACATAAAAGGAGAACCCTTAGATGCCTTTGTTGTAAGAAAAGAGCCCAAGAAACACGGTACAATGCTATGGATAGAAGGAAATGTGAAAAAGGGGGATAAAGTTCTCATTATAGAAGATGTTATTACAACCGGCAATTCCACAAAAGAGGCTATTAAAAGGGCAGTGCAGTGCGGGCTTAAGGTAAGGGGGGTGGTTGTTCTTATTGACAGGCAGGAAGGCGGGAAAGACTCTATAGAAGCAATGGGGATACCTTTCCGGGCATTACTTACCAAAGAAGAGATTTTTAAGGCATATAAACTTTCAAAGATAAGGGGAGGCTTAAAAAAGCGGTTTTATTCTTAAACCCTTACCCAACAGGCTATCCCCTGTCTCAGGAAACCCTGATCGGGGGTTTTGGGTTGGCTTTATCCACAAGATGACAGCGGAAAATATGCCCGTTAGATATCTCCTGCGGCGCAGGCCACTCAATGCGGCACACTTCCTCGGCAACCGGGCATCTTGTATGAAAACGGCATCCCGGGGGAGGATCAAGCGGCGAAGGGACGTCTCCCTTCAGGATTATTGCCTTCTTTTTTTTCTTAGGGTCAGGCAGGAGATTGGCAGAAAGCAGGGCGATAGTATAAGGATGCAGAGGATTTGAATAGAACTCTTTAGTATCGGCAATCTCTGTAATCTCTCCCATATACATCGTAGCTATTCTGTCTGATACATGTTCAACTACTGAAAGATCGTGGGTTATAAAGAGGTAGGAGAGATTAAAGTCTTTTTTCAGTTGTGCCAGCAGATTTAAAATCTGCGCCTGTATGGAGACATCCAGCGCTGATACAGGTTCGTCGCATATAATAAGCCGTGGATTCAGGGATAATGCCCGCGCAATAGCTATCCTCTGTCTTTGTCCTCCTGAGAATTCATGAGGGTAACGATTATAATAAGTGGCTGATAACCCCATCTTCTCCAGCAGGTTTTGAACAATCTCCTTCTTTTGTTTGCCCCTGGCAATCTTATGGGCGCCAATTCCCTCCGCAATAATACTTCCTACAGACATTCTGGGGTTAAGAGATGAATACGGGTCCTGAAAAATGACCTGCATATCCTTCCGTAGCTGACGAAGTTTATCTCCTCTTAATTTAAATACGTCTTTTCCTTCAAAATAGACATTTCCTTCTGTTGGCTCAATAAGACGAAGGATAACCCTGCTTACTGTTGTTTTACCGCAGCCTGATTCTCCGACAAGGCCCAGGGTCTCCCCCGCTTTTATATGAAAAGATATGTTGTCAACAGCCTTAACCCAGTTAACGGTCCTTGAGAACATTCCCCTGGCAACAGGAAAATACTTTTTCAGGTTCCTGACATCCAGGAGCATATTATTTGTGCTGTTCATTTCGGATTCGCCCCCGATGCTGTTAAAAATGAATCTGTTTTTGTCTTTTCTTTCCAGATTCGTTTATTGATGTTTTTCTTAAAATGGCATGCGGCTTTGTGATTGTCTTTAACCTCTTCCAGGGGAGGTTCGTGAACTCGGCAAATCTCCTCTGCAAATAAACAGCGGGGCCAGAATTTACACCCTTGGGGAAAGGCGAGCGGGTTCGGGACATTCCCGGGTATTACATAAAGGTTTTTCTTGCCCTCGCCTATGACAGGAATGGCGGTAAAGAGTCCAAGTGTATACGGGTGCCGCGGATTTTGGAAAATATCTTCTGTCGAGCCGTATTCAACTATCCTGGATGCATACATAATCGCTACATGACGTGCCATGCTGGCTACTACCCCGAGATCATGTGTTACCAGCAGGATAGACATGCCGGATTCATTCTGTAGCGACTGCA
The DNA here is from genome assembly GCA_036446195.1 of Thermodesulfovibrionia bacterium. GTDB lineage: Bacteria > Nitrospirota > Thermodesulfovibrionia > UBA6902 > BMS3Bbin08 > JAZFSN01. The sequence continues at coordinate 4,324 of JAZFSN010000128.1, forward strand.
TAAGATCTAATATCTGCGCCTGAATAGTCACATCAAGGGCTGTAGTAGGTTCATCGGCAATCAACAGTTCAGGATTACATGAAAGGGCCATGGCAATCATGACTCGCTGTTTCATCCCCCCTGACATCTGATGGGGATAATCATTGATACGTATCTCCGGAGATGGTATACCAACTTTCTTCAGAATCTGTATGGTGAGCGCTGTGGCCTCACCATGCCCCTTTTCCTGGTGAAGCATAATAGCTTCCCTGATTTGTTCTCCTATAGTGAACACAGGATTGAGTGAAGTCATTGGTTCCTGAAAAATCATGCTGATATCATTTCCACGGATATCTTCCATGTCACTTTCAGACAGCTCCAGAAGATTTTTCTCTTTAAAAAGGATTTCTCCTCCGGCTATCCTGCCCGGGGGACATGAGATTAATCGGGGGATTGACAGGCATGTTACACTCTTGCCGCATCCTGATTCACCGACCAGCCCCAAAGTGGTTCCTCTCATTATCTTAAGGTCAACACCGTCAACAGCCTTTATCAGGCCTTCGTCAGTATCAAAATAGACTTTCAGGTTATTGATTTTTAATAGTGGTTCTCTGTTATCCAAAGTAGTATTTTTCATAACATCATCTTTTTTGTAATAGGTCAGGTAGTTGGTCCATTACCCTAACCTTTCTTTGTTTTCCAAAGCCTCATATAAGTCATTCATCTCTTTCTCAGTTTAGGGTTCAGTGCGTCCCTCAGCCCTTCACCGAACAGGTTAAAGGACAGCACAACAGCCAGAATCGACAAACCCGGTATATATGTAAGCCAGGGGGCATCAAAAAGGAATCTTTTTCCGTCTGAAAGAATATTGCCCCAGGTGGCGTGAGGAGGAGGAACGCCAAACCCCAGAAAACTCAGCCCTGCCTCAGTAAGTATTGCTCCGGCTATACCAATAGTGGCTGAGACCATGACCGGTGCAATTGCATTCGGTATCATGTGCCGGAAGATGATACTGACATCCCTGATTCCCATAACCCGTGCCGCGGATACAAAATCCTGCTCGCGCAGGGATAGAAATTCTGCCCTGACAAACCTTGTTGTGCCCATCCAGCTGGTCAGGCCGATGACAATCATGATGTTATAGATGCTTGCCGGGAGGATTGCCACTATGGTCAGGATGAGAAAAAAGCTCGGGAAACAGAGCATGATATCAACAAGCCTCATAATGAGGGTATCCACGGTAAATGTGTCAAAGAACAAGAGATTAAACATTTTCGATTCAACTCTGCCTCTCACGGAAAGAAAATAATATATTATTGAGAAGACCATAACTACCAGTGCGATTAGAAAAGCTTTTATTGCCAGACCCATTTGTCCGGAAGCCAGGAATATCAATGCGATAGAAAAGACAGTGAGACAGAGTACATGTGAAAACTTAATCCTGAGCGTGCCGTAATAACCGGCTATTCCTCCCATGATAATGCCTATCACTACTGCTATGCCCACTGCTACGAAACCGACCGTTAATGAAACCCAGGCCCCCTGCATCATCCGGGCGAATATGTCTCTGCCGAGGTTATCAGTGCCAAGCAAATACACCCCGAACATTGGCCTGTCATCAGGTTTTATCATTTCTGTATCAACAGAAGTAAAAGGCTTTAATAATTTCTCAGACAGCCTCACCTTGGCCGGATCAAGAATTGGGTTGTCTCCAGAAGTCATAACAAGCCCTGAGACTGCCACTATAAAAAATACAATAAAAATTACCAGCCCCCACAGTGCCAGTCTGTTCTTTTTAAAGATTCTCCACGCCTCAATAATAGGCGGGACCTGCTCTCCTAACCCCTGATGTAGTAAATTTAATTCCTGCTCATTGAGTTTCATTTTTCTGAAAATCCTTTTTATATTAATCACCCTCCCCCTTACCCCCTCCCGTCAAGGGAGGGGGGTTACATCACATCCTCTTCTTTTCCCCTCCCCTTGTGGGAGGGGATTAAGGGGAGGGGGTAATTAAAAAACTATAGTTTTATCCTCGGGTCTACCACCATATATAAAATATCCGATATAAACGTGCCTATCAGCACTAATACTGCCGCGATAAAATTTATGGTAAGAATTATCGGGTAGTCACGGGCAAGGATTGCCTCATACCCCATCCTTCCCATGCCCGGCCAGGCAAATATGGATTCTATAATAACCGAGCCGCCAATCAGCCCGGGCAGGATCAATCCGAACATAGTGACAAAAGGGAGCAGGGCGTTTCGTAATCCATGTTTATAATACACCATGTCTCCTGACAGCCCTTTTGCCCGTGCAGTCCGTATGTAATCCTGATGTATAACCTCAAGCATCTGCGCGCGGACATATCGTGAAAGCAATGCGATACCGCCCAATGCACCCAGGATGGAAGGAAGAACCAGATGCCAGATTCTATCCATTATCTGATAGATATCATCCGCCCTTGTCATGCCAAATGTCTGCATTCCGATTACAGAGACATTAAATGTCTTAACTACAAAAATAATCAGGATATAGGCAAAAAAGAAGCTGGGAATAGAGATAAGCACATAGGCAATAAAGGTTGATGAGCGGTCAAAAAAAGAACCCCGCTGAATCGCGGCGCCTATGCCAACAGGGAAGGAAAGAGACCAGGTTATTATTGTGCCGACAATAAAAAGCCAGAGGCTGTTATAAAACCGTTCTATTATTTTCCCCAGTACCGGCTGATTGTCTTTCCATGATTTTAACTGCCCGGTAAAAAGGTTCTTGTAATAGAGGTAATATTGTATATGCAGGGGCTTATCCAGATTGAATTCCTTTTGAAACCTGACCAGGTCTTCCTGTGTAAACTTGGGATTCAGGGGATCTATCTGGCTCGGCTCACCCGGCGCAAGATAGACCACAAGGAAAGAAATGATAGAGATAAAGAACAGAGTAACAATTTTTTGAAAAAAGCTTCTTACGATAAACGAAAGCATTAGGATATATTACTCCGTATCAAATCTGGGATTATGTGCCAGTTTTATCCATTTATTAAAATAAAAGGAATAGTTCCCGGTCCTCGTAGGGGTTATTTTCTTGATTTTCTCTTTCCCTGAGAGTAAGGTCTCTTTTATTACTATCTTTTTATCAAGGACAGCAGTCCATTTCCCGACATATAAAAAAGTATACGGCTGTTCTTCAGCGATGATCCTGTGGAGCTGATGGCAGTATTCCACCTGTTTGTCATGGTCATATTCCTGCCGTATTTTAATAATTAATTCATCTGCCTTTTCATTTTTGAACCCCACAAAGTTAAGCTGCTGGGGATTGGTCTGGCTTGAATGCCAGATCTGATAGAGGTCAGGATCTATGCTCATGGACCAGCCTAAAATAAGGGCATCAAAATTACCGGTGTTTACATGTTTGCCCAAAAACACCGCCCATTCAACGATATCTGTCTTTACATCTATGCCAATCTTCTTCCATGAATCCTGGGCAATAGTCAGGATGCTCTTTCTTAAATCATTGCCGCTGTTTGTGATGAGTGTAAAAGCAAATATCTTACCGTCTTTTTCCAGCCAGCCGTCACTGTTTTTCCTCCATCCTGCCTCATTTAATAGCGTTAGTGCCCGTTCCAGGTCATAAGGTAACGGCTGAATATTTTTATCATAATAATCAGTCTGTTTTACAAAAGGCCCTGTGATTCTCTCTGCCTGGTCATACATTACATATCGAATAATCTTGTCTGTATCAATGGCCATGCCCAATGCCTTTCTCACCCGTTTATCTTTAAACAGTTCACGGCGCATATTGTAGCCTATATAAGAATATCCAAAAGAGAGACCGGAGAAGTTTTGATACCTTGGATCATCCCTGAGACGATCCACCTGATGAGGCTGTACCCCGTAGCTATCTATAGCGCCTCCGTAGAATTCCATTTCCTGTGTAAGCATATCAGGCAATACCCTGTATGTATAACTGCTGTAATTTGGCGCGCCTTCCCAATAGTCCTCATGCCTGTCAAGCACAATATACTGGTCAGACTTCCATTCCCGGAATACAAAAGGGCCTGTTCCTACAGGGTGCCGGTTAAAGTCACTGTCCCTGAGGGTGAATTTATCAGGATCTGCCCCTTTTGATTCAGCCTCTTTTTTCAGGACATCTGTATTTAACAGATGTTCAGGGAGTATGCCTATTCCCCAGGTGCCGAATGCCGGGAAATATAATCTCTTATAGACTATCTTTACTGTAAATCTGTCCAGTACCTCTAATTTTTTAACCGGTTCATAGTCAGGGACACGGGGAGACAGGTTTTCGGGGTTCATTATCGCTTCATATGTAAATGCTACATCTCCGGCATCAAACTCATGTCCGTCATGGAACTGTACCCCTTTTCTCAGGTTGAAAATAATAACAGGGTTATGCTCAATCGCAGGGAGTACCTGTGGCGCGATTACAGATATCTTATCTTTATGACCGGCTGTGAGTATTTCAATATAATTGCCGGAAGGAAACGTCTCAAAGTATCCTTTACCCAGGATATGTTCTATGTTTATAAAAAAGTCCTGGTCTACTTCGTTCAAAGTTATCTTTAAACGGGGCGGTGATTTAAACCTTACTTTAATGTTTATAGTGTCCGGGAAACCGTCCTTATCAGTATCCGGACCGTGAATCTGAATGTCTGTCTCTCCCTTCTGAGGTTGAATGATTTCTATATCTTTTATGTTTTTCAGGGATTCGGCTAATGACGTTTTTTCTTTTTTCAGCCTTCTTTTATGAGTGAGGATTAAATCTTTGATTGCTTCAGGTCTGGATATAAATTGACCTTTAACCAGTACGTCCTGATTGATATAAAAATAGGCCTCTTCATATATGTTCCAGCTTTCAGCAAGACGGCCGCGAAATCTCAGGTTCTCATCCCTGTCAATCAGACCGTCAAATACCTTGTCAACTATATCGCCGCTCGCAGTATCGGAATGGAGTATGGGATTCAGTATCTTGGCATCCCCGGTTGACGCGGTAATAAATTCTTCAAGCCGGTACGGGTTTCCCCTGACCTGTTCATCGTAGGTCGGAACCCAGAAAAATGACTGTAAAAGCATTAATGAGATTATAATGGGGAGAAGAATCAGGATACGTTTTATCAGCATCGTATCCGCCTCCGCTGATGAAGAAGGAATATTTTTTTCATCTGTGATTCTTAAATTAATTCATAAAACAGCTATTGTCAACTTATTCCTCTCTAAAAACCCCTGCGCCTCTTGCGGCGCCATAACCCCCTGACCGCTGCGGGGCCTGTTGACAAATCAATAAAAGAGTTTTATTATTAGAATATAAGTTTAACTTTTTAAAAGGAGGTTAGAAAATTTATGACGACCGTTAAAACTCTTTCCAAGGGACAGATTGTTATCCCTGTAGAATTACGTAGGAAATATAACATACATCCTGGCTCGAAGCTGCAGGTAATAGAGCATAATGGCATTATCTATCTTATTCCACCTGTTGATGACCCGATTAAGGCCGCCCTCGGAGCTTTACCAGCAAAGCCTTCTCTCTCCGAACAGCTCCTGAAAGAACGTAAAAAGGATTTTAAATAAAATGTCTGAATCTTATATCTTTGACAGCCATGCCATTTTAAAGTTTTTTCAAAAAGAGAAGGGAGCTAATAAAGTTGCAAATTTACTCAGAGAAATAAAAAAGACAAAAAAAACAAAATACATAAATGCTATTAACCTTGGAGAAATAATTTATATAACAAAGAGAGAATTTGGAGAGTTTAAAAAAATAGAGACTCTTGCCCTTATAGAACAATTAAATTTTACTATTCTGCCTGTATCTAATAGTTTAATCTTCCAAGCTGCTGAATATAAAGCTGAATATGGCATATCTTATGCAGACTGTTTTATAATTGCCTCAGCTATTGAACACAGAGCTATTATTGTTACAGGAGACCCGGAATTTAAAAAGATTGAACAACTTGTAAATATCATGTGGGTTTGATGGCAGTTTGTAGTTTGGTTAGGGTCAAGTTAACACCAACTACCTGACCTATGAACTAAACCGGCATCCCTGCCTGCCGGCAGGCAGGTTGACCCTAACCTGACAACTATATTAGAGAAAAGGTAGGTTTGATGAATAAGAGGAGACACAATGAAAGGTGTTGAATCATACAGGGCAGCATGGCAGAAGCGGTTTACAAGAAGATGAGGAGCGGCTTAAATGCAGAGGCAAGCAGGCCAGGAATTCAAAAACCAGATTAAGATTTTTCTGGATTTCCTTGATGAAATAGCAAAAGACTGACAAAACATGTCACTCATGACAAATCAGATAAATTTATGGCATTAAAATCTAAAATTACAATCTGAGATTTGCTTGATTTTTCGGGCTATTACGTGATATGAGGCCTTTGGCACAGAAAATGCTTGACACATAGTAGAAAATGACTATACTTGAATTATAAAGAGGCCTTAATATTTAAAAATAAAAAAACAGGGAGGTGATGAAAAGGCAGTTAAATAGCAGTTAAAGATAAATAAATAGTCAATGAACCTGTCTGCCGACAGGCAAGATAATAACTCATTGACTAAATAACCCGAAAGAAAGGAGAAAACAGAATGTTTAAAGCAATGGAAAATCTAAGAGAAAGAAAGGCTTTTACCCTGATTGAGCTGCTCATAGTTGTGGCGATTATCGGTATCCTGGCAGCTATTGCAATACCTGCGTATCTTGGCGCTCAGGAAAAGGCAAG
>JAZFSN010000129.1:0-4716 GCA_036446195.1 Thermodesulfovibrionia bacterium
AGCTGTCTCCCTATATTTTTTCTCTTTTTTGCTTTTCTAATTACACGTAACTATAAGTAAAGGCTTAAAAGTTTTTGGAGGGTTGTACTTATTTTATACAGTTCAGTTTACATTGTCAATATAAAAAATATTCACCTTTACTAACGCAAAGGACTTTGAAATCCCTAATAATATGTTTTACCGGTATGCTACATTAGGAACAAACCCCGTTAGAAATGTTTTTTCTAACTGGGTAAACTAAAAAATCATGGATAGTCTTTCCCCTGCCTTGCGCAGACGAATTGCCAGAATTCTGCTTATTCCCTTTAATATCTTTATTCCCGCATACGGATGTTTTTGTATAAGAGAATCCATTGCCTCACTCTTTATAATAATTAATTTCGAATCTTCAAGCGATACGACAGTAGCAGAGCGTGGTTTCTCATCAATCATGGAAAGTTCCCCTACAAAGGAGCCCTTGCTCAAAAGGGCAAGTATTATCTGCTTTCCCTTAAATTCAGTGTCCTTCTTGACCTCAAGTTTACCGGAACCGACAAACCCCATAAAATCTCCGGCGTCGCCTTCTTTGAATATAACAGTTCCAGCAGGGTAGTGAACTACCTCAAGATAAGGAAGAATCTGCTCCAGTTCTTCCTCAGTTAACAAGTGGAATATTATTAATTCATCTCTGAATTTATAAATCATGTCTTTTAAATTATCATCCATGAAGAGCTCCAATCATATACAGATTCTAATGCCATACTGAAAAACCCCAATAGATCTTCTCCTTTATACCGACCGCTATCCTGTCCTATCGGGGAAACCTCTGAATATATCCTGACAAAACAACTTAACACCTGGAATCTAAAACAGTGATATCAGTCTTTCAATAGTCTTGGTAAGACGGATTGAAATAGTTCGAATCACCCCTTTTAATATCTTAACTCCTGTATCAGGATGCTTTTCTATGAAAGAATTTAATGCCTGACTACCGAGAATAAGCAAGGCTGAATCCTCAAGAGCCATAATTGTAGCAGTTCGGGGCTGTTCATCAATCATTGAAAGGTCGCCTGCAAAAGACCCTTTACCAAGCAATGCCAGCACTATCTGTTTGCCCTTAAAATCGGTCTGCTTTTTCACCTCTAATTTGCCTGAAATAACAAAACCAATAAAATCCCCGAAGTCGCCTTCTTTAAATATAACAGTGCCCGCAGGGTAAGTTGCTATTTCAAAACACGGCACAAGCTTCTCTATTTCATCATTACTTATAAATTGAAAGATCTGCATCTTATCTTTCAATTCATAAATAATGCCTTTTAAATCTTTATTATCAGAAATTTCCTCCAAATTTAAAACCTGTTCATCATTCAGATTATATTGGACATTTAAAATCAAAAAACCAGTTCAGATTTATTTTTCAGCAGCCGGCTTCTTATCCATAAGGGCATTTACCTCATTAAGTTTGTCCTTCATTTGCTGAATTAACTCAGCAAATGATTTTTTTACAATAACTTTATTATACTGGCTTCTATATGTACTGATGAAACTCACTCCTTCAATTACAATATCATAAATCCACCATTTACTGTCTTTAAGTATCATTTTATAATCAATGGGGATATCAACTTTTTTAGTCGCGATAGTAGTACTGACTACTCCATATTTACCACTACCCTTAATTACCTCTTTATCATACGTAATTTTTTCATCAGTATATGCCTCAATCTTTCCAATATACGAGGCCTCTAATAGCTCGGAGAAAATCGAGATAAATTCTTTCTTCTCTTCAAGGGTTCTCTTTTTCCAGTGTCTTGCCAAAGAACGTTTGGCCATTTCTTTGAAATCAAAGCGACTTCCGAGTAAAGCCCTGATTTTATTGCGTCTTTCTTCTTTATTAGCGGGAAGAGACAGATTTTTATCTTTTAAAGTGTCCAGGACAGAGTCTATTGTTGATTTTACCTCTGCTGTCGGTACACTAACAGCATCTCCTATACTAAATAAAACCAATATGCAAAAGGTAATAATATATATGGAAATCAGGGGTTTCCTAATCTTCATGAAAATCTCCTTCCTGCTTAATTTAAAATTTAACAGCCTTTAAAAAAAACCTTCAAGGCTGTTGATTACATAGATTTTAGAAATGATTACACGGATTTATCATCAATAATTTAATCTGAGTAATCTTAGTTTTTTAATCTGAGCAATCAAGGGCTTTGCCCTACTCCTTCTCAAAGATATACTTGCTGACCAATTCTTCTAAATTTATAGCTGATTCAGTTTCGAGAACCTCGCCCCCGGGCTTTATATATTCTTCTGCCCCCCCAGGGCTAATCTTAATATATTTATCCCCGATGATGCCCTGTGTCCTTATAGAAGCTATGGAATCTTCCTGAAGTCTTACTTCCGGATCAATTAACAACTCTACTGATGCTTCGTAGTCATCAAGGTAGATCTTTGAGACCTTCCCTATTGTAACCCCTGCAATCTCAATTGTTGCACCTTCCTTAAGACCTGAAATGTTCGCAAAGTGCGCCTTGACTGTATACCGTTTTGTGCCAAAAATATCAACGTCCCCTAACTTCACAGAAAGGTAGAATATACTAAGAAGTCCGACAATTAAGAAAATTCCTACACCGGTTTCAATATTTAACTTTCTCACAATTAACCCCCCTCCATGCCTTCACTTGAATATAATGGTCCCATTGTTGTCTCTACATAGTTTTTAATTGCCGGATTATCAGAGAGCTGAAACTCCTCGGGACTTATGCAGGCCTCTATGATTCCATTGTTAAGCATTGCCACATAATCAGCCAGCTTGAATATTTTAGGGACATCGTGACTCACAATAACGGACGTATATCCCAATTGAGCCTGACTTTTAAAAAACACGCGATAAATCTCATTGCTTTTCGCAACATCAAGTCCAGTGGTCGGTTCATCAAAAAAAACGATTTTAGGATTCAATACAAGGGCGCGTGCAAGGCCAACCCTTTTCTTCATCCCGCCACTAATCTGTGCAGGATATTTATCATTGCTCCCCGGGACGTCCATTAAAGCCAGTTTCTCATTTACAATCTCTCCAATTTCTTTTTCCGACATATTAGTCCTCTCTCTGAGAGGAAGTGCAACATTGTCATAAACAGTCATTGAATCAAAGAGAGCTGCATTTTGAAACAGAACACCAAAATTAGTTCTGATTTCTTTAAGCTCCTTTTTGCTTATATTGTTTATATCTTTCCCGTAAACCAGTACCTTGCCGCTGTCAGGTTTAATAAGTCCCAGTATATGTTTTATAATTATGCTTTTCCCCTGCCCGCTTCCGCCAACAATAACAGTTGTTTTCCCCTCCATTACGGAGAGGTTAATCCCCCGCAAAACCTGTTCTGAACCAAATGTTTTTGTCACTTCGATTAACTCGATAACAGGTTTTTCATTCATAAAAGCACCGACGTCAGAAAGTAATCAACTACCAGAATAGATACCGAAGAAAGCACTACCGCATTCGTAGTCGCTCTGCTGACCCCCTCAGCGCCGAAGCCGCCGCCCCGCTCCAAATGAATAAAATAGCCTTTTGCTGAAGTAATCCATACAATCAGAAGTCCAAAACAGAGAGACTTTACCATTCCCATATAAACATCATTAAATTCGACGTCATTATACATGCTTGAAAAATAAGCCCCTTCATTAGCACCAAGCAGACCTACTCCTACCATATAACCGCCGAAAATACCCACTACATCAAAAATTGCTGTAAGCAATGGCATGGCTATAATCGCAGCGATAAACTTGGGAGCCATGATGTACTTGTACGGGTCAATAGCCATACAGTCAAGTGCGTCAATTTGCTCTGAAATACGCATGATGCCTATCTCGGCACAGATAGCTGAACCAGCCCTGCCTGTTACCATAAGTGCTGCTAAAACAGGCCCTAATTCCCTGATAAGGCTCAGGGCAACTGCTGAACCTAAAAGACCGTCAGCGCCAAATTTTCGAAGCGTGGTATGACCCTGAAGCGCAAGCACCATCCCGGTAAATGCACCGGTAAAAATTACAACGAATACTGACAATGTCCCGATAATATATATCTGTTTAATAATAGGTGAAATCTTGTAAGGAGGCTTGAATATATTTATTAAAGAGAAAAAAAGAAATATCCCCATTCTGCCTGCCTGATTGACATAATACAGAACGAAATCCCCTAATCTTTCAAGAAGTTTTAACATTTTTTATAAATATAACACCCTGCGGTCTCCGCCGCAGTTCCATATTTCTGTCATTCTGGCTAAGACTGTCCTCGCCTGCCTGCCGGCAGGCAGGCTTGTCGGGGATCGCCAGAATCTTTCTTGTGATCCCGAACAAGTCGAAGGATTCCCGACAAGCGGGAATGACAAAAACCTTTATCATCCTTTCCTGTTGTCATTCCGGCTTGTCCGGAATCTCTCTTCTATGCCACCCGTCACTGAATAGTTACGTGCTAAACTTTTTTTAAATTCCTCCATAATTTTCATCTTTTATTTTTCATTTTCTGTAGAATCAGTATATTTTCCTGCCTTTGAGGCAATTTTAAACAAGTATTTGAAGCCTGCCGCAATACCCAGGATTAAAAAAATTATGGTTAACCATGGAAATGTATTAAAAACTTTTTTATCGAGTATCCACCCAATTGCCAAACCGACACAGGCATTTATGACAAAACTCATCCCTATCGTGCTTGCCATGCCAAGATAGCGTATATAT
>JAZFSN010000130.1:0-6505 GCA_036446195.1 Thermodesulfovibrionia bacterium
CTATTTTGTTGGTGCCTGCAGTGGATTACTCGAGGAAATTAAAACATGTGGAGCCGATGTAATAGGAATTGACTGGCGGATCAATCTGGACGAAGCCATAAAAAGGCTTGGGAGTAAATTTTCTGTTCAGGGGAATTTAGACCCATGTGCGCTGTTTCTGCCAAAAGAAAAAATTGAGGAGCGCGTGAAAGATATTCTCAAGAGGGCATCCGGCGCCCGGGGACATATCTTTAATCTCGGGCACGGCGTTTTTCCCGAGACGCCGGTTGAAAATGTAGTGGCAATGGTGGATATGGTTCATAAATTTAGTAAAAGATAAATTGAAGGAGTTGCAGGAGAGAGCGGCTGTAAGCATACAATTTCAGAATTTTCCCGTGTTCAGCAACATGAGTGAAACCGTTAAAAGGGTTTGCATAATAATTATATGTGATATATTTTAAAGATGGATAATTACATATAGCGCTTTATGTTTAAAAGAAAAGACATAACAGGTTTTTAAAAAATGAACCAGGAAAAGATATAAGAAATTTAGGTATTTAAGCTTGTCAGATAAAGATAATGATAAAGATAAAGAGACTATCGGCGTTGTTTTACTTAACCTCGGAGGTCCTGATTCTTTATGCGCGGTAAAGCCTTTTCTCTTTAATCTATTCTCTGACAGAGAGATTATTAAACTTGGTCCCCCCTTTCTTCAGAAGCCCCTGGCATGGTTGATATCAAACCTTCGCTCAAAAAAGACAGAAAAGATGTATGGCCTTATTGGAGGGAAATCGCCGATTCTGGATATCACAAAGGCTCAGGCAGATGCCCTTGAAAAGGCACTAAATAGGGAGCCCCCCCCACCCATCCGGTCGAAGACTCGCCGAGGAGAGGAGAGGGTAAGGGAAAGGGTGTCAGGAGTAAAATTTAAGGTTTATATCGGCATGCGGTACTGGCATCCTTATATTGTGGATACCGTAGAGAGAATTCAAAATGACCGAATTCAACATCTTATTGTACTGAGTCTTTATCCGCATTATTCTAAAACTACAACAGGATCAGCTGTGAGTGAATTTAAACATGCTGTTGCACGATTCACAATTCAAGATTTACAACCGATAATTAAATACATTGAGCAGTGGTACGATTTTCCTCAGTATATTGACTCCCTTGCAGAACTTATGGGCAAAGGGATATCAGAGTTCAAAGGAAATGATTTTGATGTTCTATATAGTGCTCACAGCCTGCCCGAAGCCTTTATCAGGGAAGGAGACCCCTACCTTGACCATATAAAGGCTACTATCTTAGAGATTAACAAAAGGCTTTCCCTCGGTCCTTATAACATCACAGGTTTGAAATGGCATCTTTCATTTCAGAGTAAAACAGGGACTGTTAAATGGTTAGAGCCATCAACAGAAGAGGCTATAATAAAGCTTTCAAATGAAGGCTGTAAGAATTTGTTTGTCATGCCCATAAGCTTTGTATCAGACCATATAGAAACACTTTATGAGATTGACGTTCTATATAAAGGAATTGCGGAAAAGCACGGCATAAATCTTAAGAGATGTCAGGCATTGAATACATCTGAGAAATTTATCGCTGCACTTAAGGAGCTTGTGATGAAAAAAGTGGAAGAAAAATGAAGAGAATAACTGTTGTCGGAGGAGGGATATCAGGGTTAACTGTAGCCTACGCCCTTGTAAACAGTTCACAGTTTGAAGTTACTGTTCTTGAGGAAGATTCAAGACCCGGCGGAAAAATCTGGACTGACAGGGCAGAGGGCTTCTTATGCGAAAAGGGAGTAAATGGTTTCCTTGATAATAAACCCAGAACACTTGAATTATGTAAAAATCTCGGGCTGGATGTTTTAAAAAGCAATGAAAATGCCAAAAGGCGGTTTATATTTTCTGATGGAAAACTTAATGCCCTTCCTGAGTCTCCCCTTTCTTTTCTAAAATCAGGGCTTATGTCATGGCGTGGGAAGCTTAGGATGGCGTATGAACTCATTGCTCCAAAGGGGCCCGAGGATGAGACTGTGGCTGATTTTGTGATACGCCGCCTCGGAAGAGAGGGGCTTGAAAAGCTTGTAGACCCTATGGCCTCTGGTATTTTTGCAGGAGACCCTTACAGGATGAGCATAAAGAGTTGTTTCCCCCGCATAAAAGAACTTGAGCTGGCTCACGGAAGTCTTATACGGGCATTAATAAAAATACAGAGAGAGCGTAAAAAGACAGGGGGACCTGAAGCAGGTCCCGGCCCGGGTGGCAATCTTACGTCCTTTTACAACGGGGCCCAGGTTATTATTGATGCCCTTGCTGAAAAACTGGGTGGAAGGATAAGGTTTGGAGTATCTGTGCGTGGAATTGCCCGCCGTGGCGGAAAAAAGGGAAATTCGTATAAACTCCATACATCTGAAGGTAGTGAAGATGCAGACATTGTAGTTCTTGCATCGCCCGCTTATGCCTCTGCAGGAATTTTAAAGGAATTTGATGTAAAGTTATCTAAAACCATTTTCGAGATTCCTTATGCATCTGTGTCAGTGGTCTGTTTTGGTTATAAGAGAGAAAAGGTGCTGCATTCTTTAAAAGGATTCGGTTTTTTAATCCCGCACAGAGAGGGCAAAAAGATTCTAGGCACTCTATGGGACTCAAGCATATTCCCGAACAGGGCTCCTGAGGGTCATGTCCTTTTAAGGAGTATGGTTGGCGGCGCCAAGTCACCGGAGTTGGCTATGTTAGAAGATGACAAACTTATAAATATGGTCTTTGATGAACTAAGTCCTTTATTATCTTTAAGGGAAGAGCCTGATATGGTCAGGGTTTACAGGTGGGAGAGGGCAATCCCTCAGTATGTAATGGGACATAGTGAGAAACTGGAATACATAGGTGAAAGACTCAAGTCTTATCCCGGGTTATATCTTACAGGCAATGCATACAGGGGGGTCGGCATGAATGACTGCATAGAGAATAGTTATAAAATTGCCGATGAAATCTTATTGAAATCCAAAATGTAAAGAGACATGCTTATACTGCTTATATAGCTTAAAGTTAATTAGAGGAAAAGCGATATAACCTATTGATATAATTAAAAATTATCATTATTTAATGTTTCATAGCTAATGGCTAATAGATAGTGTAGTGCGTCATAAATAAATTTATATAATTCTGTCATTCCCGCCTGCCGGCAGGCAGGCCGGAATGACAACAGGGAAGGATGATAAAGATTTTTGTTATTCCGGTCTGCCGATAGGCAGACCCGCCTGTCGGGAATCATTCTTTAGAGATATATAATTCCACTTTTCACTGAATGGTTACCACAAACCTAATTTTTACTCGACAAAATCCAAAAAATATCTTAACCTGTAGCTTGGACTTTGTCTATCCTACTAAAGATTTCATTTAAGTAACAGATAAATTTTTCTGTTTTAAGGAAACAGAAGTATTCAAAACTTATATTTGTTCCTTATTAAACGGGCAGGACAAAAACAGAGGAATTTAATCCCCGTATATAAATAATAAGGAGTTTAAATGCAAGGAGCTGATTCATGGAATTAGGAGGAATTCTTCCCCTGTGGAGTACTATGCCATTTCTCGGGATGTTGTTTTCCATTGCCCTGTTTCCGCTCTTTGCACCAAAGTTTTGGCATGACCATTTTGGCAAGGTCTCTGCTTTCTGGGCACTGATTATAATAATTCCACTTTTGATTATATATAAAGACCTTGCCCTTAATGAATTTATACATACAATTTTTGCTGATTATCTTCCTTTTATCATAATATTAACTGCCCTCTATACAGTATCAGGCGGTATTTTACTGAAAGGCAGCTTACGAGGCACCCCTGTCGTTAACACTGGTATACTTTTAATAGGCACCGTGTTTGCTTCATGGATGGGGACTACAGGTGCTTCAATGCTTTTGATAAGGCCTTTTTTAAAGGCGAACAGCCATCGAAAAAACAGAACATTTATGGTTGTATTCTTTATTTTCCTTGTTGCAAATATAGGGGGCTCGCTTACTCCCATAGGGGACCCCCCTCTGTTTCTTGGCTTTCTTCGCGGGGTCCCGTTTTTCTGGACATTTAATCTTTTTTTCCCAATGTTAGTAGTGGTAATTATCATTTTGACTGTCTATTTTGCTGTGGACACTTATTTTTATAAAAAGGAACACATTAAATATAAAGCTGATAGCAAGGGAAAACAGCTTCTGAAGCTGGAGGGCGGACATAATTTTATCTTTCTGGCCATTATAGTGGGTGCTGTTTTGATGAGCGGATTAGTAAAATGGGGGGAGATCAATATTCTCGGCGTTCATCTTGCAATTCAGGATATGGTAAGGGATACAATACTTTTACTGGTAATTTTACTCTCTATGATAACAACCAGCAGGGAGTTGCGCGACGACAACGGATTTACATGGTTTCCTATGAAAGAGGTTGCGATACTTTTTGCGGGTATATTTACGACCATGATGCCATGTCTCAAGATATTGCAGGCTGGCACAGAGGGGAAATTTTCTTTTTTAATAGAAAATATAAAAGAACCGGTTCATTACTTCTGGGTTACCGGGTTATTGTCCAGCATTCTTGACAACGCTCCCACATATCTCACATTCTTAAGCTTGCTTCTCGGTAAGTTTCATCCCGGGATTGAAGGGCGCGAGGCAGTGACACTCTTAATTAATGATAATGCAATTTATCTTAAGGCAATATCGACAGCTGCTGTTTTTTTTGGCGCAGTAACATATATAGGTAATGCGCCGAACTTTATGGTTCGCTCTATTGCTGAGGAGACAGGTATTTCAATGCCAAGTTTCTTTGGTTACATGTTAAAATATTCATTACCTCTGCTGATACCTGTTTTTGCACTGGTTGCATTGATATTCTTCATGTGAGAAGAATATCTGATTACACTGATTAAAAAACGCAGATTACACAGATGTGAAAAGAGTAGAGAATAGAAGGTATAATATACCATGCCGATAAAAAAGATACTCTTTCCAACAAAATTCAGGGAGCTTGCTTTTGATGCCCTTGAGTCATTACTGGTGCTTAAGAAAGCAGGTCTCAGGGAGATTATTTTCCTGAATGTGATAGTACGGGAAGAGGTGGGTTTTGTCCCTTTTGGAGGATACCTTAAGAAAGAGGAGAATAAGCGAAGGGAAGAGGCGAAAATACGATTTGAGGACTGGCAGAAGACATTGACCGATAACGGGATAGGCTCAAAGATCAGTATTGTAGTGGGAGAGCCGGTCCATGAAATACTGAAGCATGCAGAAGAGGAAAAGGTGGACATGATCGTTGTTGGGAGAAAGAAGAGGATAGGGGCTGAATCACTTTTGGGCTCTTATACACATAAAATCATTACGCGCACCAAAATACCTACCCTGGTAAGTAAGTATATGGTACAGTTCCAGTGGGATAATGCCATGCTCACCAGGGTAAATGACAAACTGTTCGAAATGCCGATGGTTGCTGTTGACTTAACAGAGAGAACCGAGAATATACTTGCATTTCTTACTTCTCTCAGGGGAGCAGTTAAAAAGGCATTTATCTTCTACAACGTTGATGTAAAGATATCCAAAGAAAAAGATACCCCTGAAACCGGAATGGCAGAGAAGGAGCGTACTGCCAGGCTTGAGAATTATTGTGAGAAGCTGAAAGCAGCCGGTATTGATGCTGAAGTGCATCTTGGTGCCGGAGGAATGCTCGATGAAATGATCCGTGTTTCACGTGAAAGAAAGGCCAGTATGATAGTGATTGGGAATACATCAGAACACCGGTTTTTAAATAATATCCTGAATAGAAGTCTGTCGTATCAAGTGGCAAAGACATCTGAACTGCCGACATTATTGGTACCCTGATTAACCCGAATAATACATTTAGGGAACCACAGAGGACAGAGCGACTCATTTTAAAATTGTCAATGCAAAATTATCATTTTGAAGCCCCTTAAAGGAACTTCGAAATGCAAGGATTTGTTTTATTATTATATTCGCTCACTAACCCCGTAACAAGTCTGTGACTTGTAGACTACGGGGTGCACGCTTGCTATTCATTTAGTGTTCCCTGCAATTTGTCTACGACTCATAGAGAAGCAGGAAACCCAAATGTAAGGATTCACTTATTATTATATTCACTCGCCTTTAGCTCGCTATTCATTTTAAATTTGAAATGCTAAATGTTCAAATTGCAAAGCAATTTTCCATCTAATTTGTCCAACCTCAAGCGGACAATGATTAGTTCTCCCATAGCTATATTTCTTCTAACGCCTTTGCCATCCGGGTTCCTTCCTGTTCATTTACTAAGAATAAAAAAATTGCACCTGCAGCAAATAGCGGGATAATTGTTAATATACCAAAGCGGGGGTCTCCAGAGACTATGCCAACCCAGCCCATCAGTGCCGGTCCGATTACTGCGGCAAATTTGCCAAGCATATTATAGAAACCGAAGAATTCCGCAGATTTATTGGAAGGAATGATGCGTGTGTAAAAGGAACGGCTCAGGGACTGTACGCCTCCCTGAACGAG
>JAZFSN010000131.1:0-3387 GCA_036446195.1 Thermodesulfovibrionia bacterium
TGAAGCCGACTTCGCAGCACAAACGGAATTGTTTAAAAAGCATCTTGGCACGATTCCAAGGGCAGTAATATGGCCATTTGGAAGGTACAATGCCATTAGCTGGGAGATAGCGCAGGCAGCAGGTTATCGTATTGCCTTTAAAGCAGGTTATCGGGGGCTTGCATACCTTGACCGTCTGAATGCTGTTAACCGCCTGATGATTGAAAAACAACCGATAGAGGATTTTATTATAGAAATAACCAATCCTGATGTGGACAAAACCATTACCAGAGCCGTGCAGGTTGACCTTGATCTGATTTATGACCCTGAATCTTATGAGAAGACCGACAAAAATCTTGGAAAGCTAATAGATCGGCTTGTCGAAATGAAGGTCAATACTGTTTTTTTGCAGGCATTTGCTGATCCTGAAGGAACTGGCAATATAGAAAGTGTTTATTTCCACAACAGGGTTTTACCTGTAAGGGCAGATATATTCAGCCACGCTGCTCATCAAATGATTATAAGAGATATGTATGTCTACGCCTGGATGCCAACCCTGAGCATTGTACTTCCTGACAAAAGTCTTAACGAAGAACTTAGGGTGTTGGAGAAGTCAGGAGACACCACAAGACCCAGCCAGTCATGGTATAAAAGGCTGACACCTTTTAGCAGTGATGTCAGGAAACTCATCTACAATTTGTATGAAGACCTTGCTGCTCATTCTCAGATACATGGGATATTATTTCAGGATGATGCCTACTTAACTGACCATGAAGACTATCATCCATTGGCATTGGCAGGCTATAAAGAGCGATTTGGAAAAGACCTTCTGTCTGTAAACCTAAATGACAGCCCTGAGCTCGCAATGAACTGGTCGAGGCATAAGACAGAAGTGCTGATAGATTTTACAAAACATCTTATGGAAGGGGTAAGAAGACATCGTCCAAATGCCTTGTTTGCAAGAAACATTTATGCATTACTTTTAACTAAGCCAGAATCTGAAGAATGGTTTGCTCAAAACTATGAACTTTTCCTGGAGACATACGATCAAGTTGTAATTATGGCTTATCCTCAGATGGAAAAGGTGAGTCAGCCATCGACATGGCTTGAGGAACTGGTTAACAAGGTAAAGGGTTTTCCCCATGGTATAGAAAAAACTGTTTTTAAGATACAAACATATGACTGGGAGAGGAATACGTGGGTCAAAGACACGGTCATTCTCAGAGAGATACGGGATATTCTATCTGCAGGAGGGATACATATTGCCTATTACCCCGATAATCTCTGGGAGGATAAACCGGCGCTTAATACAATAAAACTTGAAATGTCAACACAGACTTATCCATTTTTGCCATGAAGACAATTATATTATCGGTTCTCCAGATTATTAGTGACTTTGTTTACCTCTATCCACTTTTTATGAGTTTTGTCTGGATGATTGGCGGGCTCATATTCTTCTGGCGAATAGAGCGCAAAGTAAAGACTCCGCCGGAACTGAAAGAGCACCCGCTTTTTTCAATATTGATTCCCTGCCATAACGAGGAAGAACAGATTGAAGAGACAGTGGCACATCTTTTGGACCTCGACTATCCTGACTATGAGATTATAACCATAGACGACGGAAGTACTGACAATACTGCTTCTATATTACACGAGCTTTGCAAAAGACATGAAAAAGTTAGAGCGGTATATTTGAAGACAAATCAAGGGAAGGGTGATGCTCTGAATGCCGGTGTCATGGTGTCTAAGAGTGAATTTCTCCTTACATTAGATGCTGACGCATTAGTGGATAAGAAGATACTTAAATGGATGGCATGGCATTTTTCTAAATATCCGAGAGTAGGGGCTATTACTGGAAACCCGAGGGTCATTAACCGAACCACCCTGCTTGGCAAGATCCAGATCGGCGAGTTTTCAACGATTATTGGACTTATCAAAAGGGCACAACGTATACTTGGGAAGGTCTTGACAGTGTCAGGAGTAATGGCAGCTTTCCGCAAGCAGGCTATTGTATCTGTTGGATTCTGGGATACGGATATGCTTACAGAAGACATAGATATAACATGGAAGCTTGAGAGGAATTTCTGGGACGTACATTATGAACCGAGGGCTATTTGTTGGGTCCTTGTACCTGAGACATTAAGAGGACTCTGGCGGCAGCGCATACGCTGGGCACAGGGCGGAGTAGAGGTCTTGAAGAAACACGTAAACATCTGGCAGGATTGGAGACAACGCAGGTTATGGCTAATATATATTGAGTATGTATTCAGTGCATTCTGGGCCTACTCCTTTTGCGCACTTATTGCCTTATGGGCGATTCAGGCAATCTTCAAGATTTTCATGACTATAAGATTAGTGCCGCCATTGCCTCCTTTATGGACAGGATCTATTCTTGCTCTCGCCTGCTTGACCCAGTTTGCTGTCAGCCTTAGTATGGATCGTGCTTATGATAAAAAAATGTTTAGATATTTATTTTGGGTTATCTGGTACCCTTTTGCGTATTGGACGATTAATGCATTAACCTTGACTGTAGCTGTGCCAAAGGCCCTTCTGAAGAAAAAAGGCACAAGGGCTGTCTGGTTAAGCCCTGATCGGGGAATCGATAGATTATAGTTATTTTGGGAGAGGGTTATGCCTGAGATTGAAATTAAAGATAATCCAAAATTAAAGAGCTTTCTTAGAAAGGTCACCGAGTTAAGCTTTACCAGTGTTATATGGGGGATATGGATATACTTGTTTCTGCCTATCCTGAATATTACACTCTGGGTGTTAGGTGTCAGATATTTTCATATTGAGGTAATCGAGGAAGTCGGTTACTTGGAATTGCTGGATCTTTTAAATAAATTGGGCTGGACCGTGTTGGTACTGTTCGTAGCATTCCGTTCGTGGGGCTATTACAACTACTGGAGGTTTGGGAGGAGAAATAGGCGCAAAACTGTATCTCCCACTGTTGTTGAAGAACTTGCGGGATATTTCCAGATTCCTCTGGAGCAGGTCGAACAGCTTAGATCAAAAAAAGAAGTGGTCTGGGGGGATCTGAACCGGGATGTTGGTGATTGGCTTGCTAATTCTAAAGGTGATAATCCAAAGAAAAGAGTTTAAGTAAAATCTGAGGTTCAGAATAAGGAGCTTATCTCCAAAAATCATTTTGTGATAACAACAACGGGCAGCCACTTTGTTTGTTGCAGAAGACATATTGATAAGTTCTTTTTGTGGTAGCTCTCAAGCCAATAAAGTTTGTCTTTTGTGCTTCTTGTTCTGTGTTTTATCTGTACCATCATTAACGCATAAATTTTATTGCTTATATCATTCCCTGCTGTTTTAGGATTTACAGTCCTTATAAAGTCTAAAAAGTTACTATCAGCAGTATTTAAAACAAATAAAGAGTTCCAGTATAACACCGTTGAT
>JAZFSN010000132.1:0-6955 GCA_036446195.1 Thermodesulfovibrionia bacterium
CGTTATAAAAAAGACAATTTAAAGGGCTGTTCCGTATTTTCGGGACAGCCCTTTTTCCGTTTATTCTCTTGTTTAAACACAGAGGTTATGATATTTTAAAGCAATGAAATATGCTACAAAGAACTGGATAGATACTGCTAATTATGATTTCAAGACTGCTGAAGCAATGTTGAAATCTAAAAGATATATCTATGTGGTCTTTATGTGTCATCTTTCAATCGAGAAAATGATTAAGGCAATTATTTCCACTGAGAGGAAAGGGCTTCCTCCAAAATCACACAGCTTGCTTTATTTATCTAAAAAAGCATCAATTCAATTTATAGAAGACATTCAGGAATTTATAGAACAGCTTGATAATGTTAGCATTATTACAAGATATCCTGAGGACTTGCGAAGGATGTCTAAAGAATTTAATAAAAGTAGAGCTGAGGAAGTTTTTAAAAAGACAAGGAGAACATTAAGATGGCTCAGGCAAGAAAAGAGATTAAAAGTGTAGTCTTAAAATATATCAGCAATCTCCAATCCTTAGGGATTTCTGTCCAGAAAGTTATTCTATTCGGCTCTCAAACAAAAGGTACATTTGAAAAAGATAGTGATATTGATATTGCAGTTGTGTCTAAAGAGTTTGAGAAAATGGGGCTATGGAAAAAAGCAACATATCTTGGCAGAGCCGCAAGGGAAATTCCATATCCAATTGGGGCCATAGGATTTTCGCCATCGCAATTAAAAAAATTTAAACAGGGCACCATACTTGATGAGATAATAAGAAACGGTGTAGAGGTAAAGATTTAGGTACTTCAGTGTTCAGCTTAACTTATACCTGAATCAGCAATATGTATCATGTCCAGACCTGACCCTGACACCCTGACATATAAAATAAAAAGGTAAAGGTAAGGGACAGGCAGGCGGCAGGCCTGACCTTAACCTGACAACACATAATGTAGAGTCGTCTGAATGCATAAATTCAGGGCAACATTATTGTCATGCCTTTTTTTATCTTCCCAGCGCCTTCAGTAGCCCTTCCGATAGAAATCTTCTCTTTTACGCTCTCTATTATTATCTCTCCTGCCTTTTCCATAGACACATCGAGAAGTTCTCCTGTGTCAGGGTCTCTAAGTTCCTCTGTATGACCTACAACAAAGCTCTGGCTCGCAGTAACACCTTCCCTAGCGCCTCTGTTTATATAGATTTTGCCGCGTTTCACAAGTATCACAGAGCCTTCCCACGGGATACTGTCTAACTGCTGGATTATAAATTCGACTGCCTGATCAATAGCCTTCTCTACAGCCTTTCCCACATTTGTCTTTTTGAATCCGCCGAGGTTTGCTCCCCAGTTTCTATCTGAAAATCCAACATTAAGTCCTGTCCTTGATGCTTCGCCCACGACCTTCCTGGATGCCACAACCTGGCCAGTGGTTGAATCCACAACATATATTACGGCGTTTATCTCTGCCTTGTCAGCTCCCCCCCCGATCCTGAAGCCCTTAATTCTTAAGCCGCCCGTTCCTCCTGTTGTAGAGTGCTGGAAGTGTGTAATCTCGCCTTTTATAAGGAGTTGCGCAGGGGTCATCTGCCCTATCTGGGGCGTCTTCTTTCCGCCTGCAGTTCTTCCTGAGGCGCCAAAATCCTGTTCAGCCATTGCCTCCCTCCTCATATCTTTTTCACCTAAGACGATGAACTTTCCTGTCTGCTGGAGACTGTCTGTAAGTATGGCGCCAAAGGTTCCAGACAGATTCCAACGACCAGACCAGTTGGAGCGATTCTTAAATTTGGATACCGTTATGGAGTAGCGAAGGTTCCCCTTATCCCCTGCTAAAGCAAAGGCCGGGATTACAAGTGATAATATAATTATAACTAAGAATAATCTTTTCATAAATTCCTCCTCAAATCTTTCTGACTAAATTATATATGTGACCATGTTTATTTTTCAAGTTCCCGGATTTGTTTAACTTGATATTCCCTGTAGCTTGCTACAGGGTTTCCTTACGTCATTCCGCACTTGATGCGGAATCCAGAAAGGTCAGGCTATAATTCATACTTCTGGATTCCTGCTGGAGTTTACCCCCGTACTTGATACGGGGCAGGAATGACAGGCGTATTGTAGTTTAATATTTAAGATACCCTGCAGCTTGCTGCGGGGAGGTTCATTAAAAGTTTTTTAGCTGACTTAAAATGTTTATGAACTTGTCAATGCCGGGTTCCTTATTTGCAATCTCGACAATTCGGGACAGCCTGTTTTTACGAGGATGCTGCCTGAATGCCCCGCTCTGTGAGCGGGGATGAAAGGCAGCTATATAAATAAAAATAATTATTCCTTGCTCGGAAGCCCCGCCTTGTAGGCGGGGAGCTTCACTTTGTTATTTCATAAATTTTTTGAGTATTTCCAGTCCATTGCGCCTTGACAGAAATGAACTGTTTCCTGTGTATATCCCTATCCCGGGGTATTCAGAATAATATGTCCAGTAACTCCAGTGAAGGTCTTCCTTTTCCATAATTTCAAGGATGTCATTTAGGTAGTTTGCAACGCTTTTTTCGGATGGATTGCTGTGAACGGTAAATTCCCCTACATATAGCGGAACGTTGTACCTGTTTTTGAATTCTAAAGCATACTGAAGTCTCTCGAGCAGTGAATTCCTGTTGATATTTTTTATGAGCTTTTTTTTGTGCCATGACAGAGAGATATGATTATTTCCGGTTGCATTTTTTGACTTGACCCAGGCGCTGAGCGAAAATTTTCCTTTTTGGACCTCAATAGGACTGCTTTTTGCCGAGGAAGCAGTTTCGTTCCCTGAGAACTTTAATGAATATGTGCCGGTCCTTGAAGTCCTGTCTGTCACTGTTACGCCTTTGCCCATTGTGTTCCAGCTTATGCCTGGATAATCTATTTCAAAAGAATTGTTTGAAACCAACAGGGCTGGCAGTTCAATCGGCCTGCCGTCTTTTTCAAGATATATGTCGTCAAACCAGACAGTACCATGGTTTCCGGATGATACGATATTTACCCTCAGGATTTCAGCCCCTTCAGGGGGAACAGCCTTGAGCACTATTTTTTTCCAGTCACTGGTTCCTGTAATACTGCCGGTTTTTGTTTCGCCCGTTTCAGGACCGGCGGTTACCATTTCTCCGGGGTAATTCATCACGATTCTTTTGTTTGTGGTTGTATAAAATGTAAATTGCGGGGGATAAAAAAAATGAATGCTGTAGATTGTGTTTTTATCATCTATCAAGGAGAGCTTTTTCCCTCTTTTACCCGGCAATACCATTTCTTCTACTATAAGGATATGGTTTCTGTCATATTTGCGAATCACACCGGCAACCTTATTGATAACCTCTATATAACTGTCAGGGTCTGGCGGTACGCCCTCATTCAGAAGGTCATATCCGGCTATTATCCTTCTGTCAGCATATCTCTTTGCGATTTCTGCCCAGAGGGCGTAAAATCGTTCCTGATATTCCATTTTGTTCCAGAATTCATAGGACTTCTCCCTGTGTACAACAAAATCGTGAGGGTTCTGAATGCCCGGGGCAAGGTGTATATCCAGAATCACATATACGTCATACTTTTCACACCAGTCCAGGATTGAATCAAGCAGTGAAAAATTATCCGGGTTGTATTTAAACGGGGCCGATTCAAAATGGCGGTAATTCAGTACAAGGCGAATACTGTTCGCTCCGGTATCAGCAATTTTTTTTATATCTTCAACTGAAAGAACATCCCTGAAGTCCTTGAAGGCAATGTTAAATCCGCGGAGCATAACCGGATTTCCAGAGCCGTCAAGGACTCTGTTCCCGCTTACCCTGAGGAATCCGGATAGGTCTCTGGTAGTGGAACCATGGGATAAGAAAAATAAAAACAAAAGCAATATTACGGGTGAAGCAATTAAAAAGGTCTTTATTTTCATAGCCATAAATCAGGATCATTTAATCTGCTGTTTGTTTATTATAAACATTTTGCGGTTAGTTTTTAAATACACTACCAGGGTATCTGAAGATTGTGCGCCAGCGGCATTGTTTAAATATACATTGATAAAGTATATTATAGATATGCTGTTTTAATTCTCAGGTTAAGGCAGTTATTTCCCCTCTCATTTTAAGTTAGGTATCATGAAAAAGGCATTAATTGTTTTTGCAAAGACCCCTGTAAAGGGCAGGATAAAGACGAGATTACAGCCTCACCTCACGCCTGAAAAGATTCTCAATCTCTATAAGTCTTTTATAACAGAGACAATGTCAAGATGTTTACGCTTAAAAGATGCAGAGATATTTTTAGGGAGTTATCCCACAAAAGACAATGATTTCATGAAGGAACTTACAAAAAAACATAATATTAAAAGTTTTAACCAGAGGGGTAAAAACCTGGGGGAAAGATTTGTCAATGCATTTAAGGACCGCTTTAAGCAGGGGTACGGGAAAGTGGTTATAATAGGCAGTGACAGTCCTTTGATCCCCGTTGAGAATATAAAAAAGGCATTTTTAAAACTCACAAAGAATGAGTTTGTTCTTGGTCCCTCGTGTGACGGGGGTTATTATTTGGTAGGGGCAAGCAAGGTGATTCCCGAGGTTTTTTACAACATTCCGTGGGACACAGGCAGGGTATTAAACAGGACGCTTGGAAAATTAAATTCTTTAGACATAAGGTTTTCCCTGCTTCCCTTCTGGTATGACATAGATACCATTGAAGATTTAAGATTTTTCAGGAATCATCTTAAGTATCTCAAAAGGGAAGGTTTAATGTAAAAATATGCTTCTCTATTCATTTTTAGCGATATATTTTTTTGTGCTTTTTGCGGTCTTTGTGTATGCAAGTCACAGATATTATATGATTTATCTTTATTATAAACATCAGAAAAACAAACCTGTACTCATGGGGAAATTAGAAAGCCTGCCCGTAGTAACCATACAGGTCCCTATATATAATGAGATGTACGTGGTCAAGAGGCTTATTCTGGCTGTCTGTAATATTAATTATCCAAAAGAATTAATGGAAATTCAGGTGCTTGACGACTCCACTGATGAGACAGCCGTTATGGCGAAAGAATGTGTAGATAATTTTAGAAAGCAGGGATTTGATATACATTATATTCACCGTAAAGACAGGGCCGGCTTTAAAGCAGGCGCATTAGCCGAAGGGCTTAAGACTGCCAGGGGTGAATATATTTGTATGTTTGACGCAGATTTTGTCCCTCAAAGAGATATCCTTAAAAAAACAATTCATTTCTTCTCCGATAAATCAGTAGGCATGGTACAGACAAGGTGGAGCTATTTAAACAGGGAATATTCTCTGTTGACCAGGATACAGGCTATTATGCTTGATGGTCATTTTGTGATAGAACATTCAGCAAGAAACTGGTCCGGCAGGTTTTTTAATTTTAACGGCACCGCAGGCATCTGGAGAAAAGAGGCAATAGAAACAGCGGGTGGATGGCATAATGATACGCTTACTGAGGACCTGGACCTGAGTTACAGGGCGCAAATTAAAGGCTGGAGATTCATCTTTTTAAAAGATGAATCATCCCCCTCTGAATTGCCGGTTGATATTAATGCATTTAAAACACAGCAGCACAGATGGGCTAAAGGTTCCATCCAGACCGCAAAAAAATTACTTCCCGGAATTATAAAGAGCAGGCTGCCTTTAAGGATAAAAATAGAGGCTTTTTTCCATCTTACCAACAATATTTCCTATCCCCTCATGTTAATGCTCTCTCTGTTGATGTATCCGTCCATGGTTGCACGGATTAATGCAGGATGGTTCCAGATGTTAGTGACCGACATTCCCTTTCTTCTGGTAGCAACAGCAGGCATCTCATTTTTCTATACATGTTCACAGAAAGAGATTCATAAAGACTGGTTATCGAGACTGCTCTGCCTGCCAATGGTTATGTCTCTGGGTATAGGATTATCCGTTAATAATTCAAGGGCGGTGTTGGAGGCGCTTGTAAATCGCAGGACAGATTTTAAGCGTACACCGAAATTTAAAATTGAAGAGAAAAAAGACAGATGGACGAATAAAAAATACAGGGGCGAAAGGAATCTTTTGCCTGTTATAGAACTTCTCCTTGGAATATATTTTACCTTTAATATATATTTTGCCTACCTGAATGAGGTTTATGTGTCAATACCGTTTTTGATGATCTTTCAAATTGGGTTTTTTTACATTTCTGTTTTATCGCTTCTTCAGGTGCTTGGGGCACGCATAGTTTCCAATAAATTTGTGCGTCATTAGTATCTTGAGAAAAGAAAAAGAAGACGTGGTAACGGCATAGTTACTAACCCCGGCAATAAAATATTTTTTTGACTGCTATATTTAGATCAGTATTCCTGACTCAGGTAAAGAAACATTACACTTATAATTTAAATACTACTTGCTAATAAGCAGTTAAATAAGAGATTTTAATAGTCTCATTAATTAACAGCTTGACAAATTATAATATTTATGATAAATTACGTTACATATTACACAATCCACTTGCTAATAATCTGTGAAGCAGGATATTTTAAATGGGCACAATAAATAATAACTTGACAACTTATAATCTTGATGCTGTATTATGTTACATCAATCCTTTTAATCCGCCAGATGCTAGAAGGTTTAAGAAGGGTCAGATGGGCACAGAAAAAAATAACTTGACAAATTATAATCTTGATAGTAATATTAGAGAACATTATAGATCATCCACTCGGTTAATCCGTACTTAGAAATTTCAAAATCAGCAAAACTTTGAAGGGGGACTTGACACTAGTTTTTACTAGTTCTATTAAATAACAAGGAAAGGAGGGGGGGAGTTTTAATTAGTAGTAAATAAGTTCAGGAAGCATAAACTAAATAAAAGGAGAAAAAGATGAGTTATCTTAAAAGTTTCAGAATGCTTATTTTGCTTTTAGTAGCTGTTGCTTTGATACTCGTACCTGGGTTTATGAATGAAGCTGTTGCTGGAAAGAAGGTTATGATATCCTT
>JAZFSN010000133.1:0-3691 GCA_036446195.1 Thermodesulfovibrionia bacterium
AATCGGGAGGCATTTTGATGAAGAGTCAATTTTAAAAGTTGCACATGCTTATGAGCAGGCAACAGACTGGCATAAAAAGAAACCGAATCTATAGCCATAAAAACATAGAAAAAAACGTTATAGGTTACAAGTTATTTGTTATTAGTTTATACGAACCTGCCTGCCGGCAGGCAGGTAACGATTAACATATAACGAATAACAAAATTCTCTGAGTCTTTCCCCCTGCTTTCTTGCGAAAGCAAGAAGGAGGACTTAGTGGCAAAATAAAATGGTACAGGTGAAATAGTACATGAAAAGGGACTTTCTGACATTAAGCGCCCTTACCGCAAAAGAGATAAGTGCTGTTCTGACCAGGGCAGGTGAGTTTAAATCTGGAAAGGATGCATCTGCCTGTCCTCTCCTTGGAAAAAGCATCGGGCTTTTCTTTGAAAAAGCCTCAACAAGGACAAGGATTTCTTTCCAGGCAGGTATATACCAACTCGGGGCACAGGCGATTTATCTTAACCCCAATGACCTGCAGATTGGCAGGGGAGAGACCGTTGAGGATACCGCAAAGGTACTTTCAAGATATTTACATGGAATTGTAATAAGAACGTTTGCCCATAAAACAATTGAAAACTTCGCCCACAATTCAACTATACCTGTAATTAATGGCCTTACAGACCTGCATCATCCCTGTCAGGTGCTTGCAGACCTTATGACAGTAAAAGAGAAAAAAGGCGCTTTAAAAGGTATTCGCCTAACATATATAGGTGACGGCAACAACATTGCCAACTCACTTATAGAAGCCGCTTCACTAACCGGCATAAACCTTACTGTTGCCAGCCCCAAAGGCTATGAACCTGACAAAAAGGTCTATGAAAGAGCTCGTTCAGCAAATGTCAAAGTAAACCTTACGACTGACCCTGAAAAAGCTGCTAAAAATGCTGATGTGATTTATACTGATGTCTGGGTCAGCATGGGGCAGGAAAAAGATATGATAAAAAAGAGAAAGAAATTTAAAGGTTATCAGATAAATAAAAAGCTTCTTTCACTTGCAAAACCCGATGCAATAGTAATGCACTGCCTGCCTGCACACAGAGGAGAAGAGATAACTGATGATGTGTTTGACTCCCGGCAAAGCGTTGTCTTTGACCAGGCAGAGAACAAACTGCATACACAAAAGGCACTCCTTGAGATGCTGATAAGATAAGAAAATGACACCAGGGACTATATAATACCCAAATTGAGCGATTCTTAGTCTGTCATTCCGGCCTGCCTGCCGGCAGGCAGGCGCGCGGAGCCTGTCCCGGCTTGACCGGGGCTTGCGGGAATGACACTTGTTTAGTAAAAAAATAAGCCTTCTCACAGAGAAGGCTTATTTTTATCTTGACACTTATTAACTACTATGGTAGTTAATAAGCTATGAATACAGTCATTTCCAGGCTTACAAAAATAGGCCTTTCAGAATATGAGGCAAAGGCATACATAGCCCTTTTAAAGGAAAATCCTCTAAGTGGCTATGAAATATCTAAAAATTCCGGTATACCATCCTCCAAAATCTATGAGGTTATCAAAAGGCTTGAATCCAAGCATATGGTTCAATCAGTTCAAGGGGAACGTTCAAGGATGTTTATCCCTATATCTCCTGAAGAACTTATTGAGGGTTTCAGGGCAGCTATGGAAGATAGTCTTCATGCTGTTAAAACTGAACTTAAAGATTTCAAAGCTGGAACAGCCCCCGGTTATACCTGGCACATAAATGATTATGAGGGGCTTATTCTCAAAGCTAAAAGGATGCTTGATACGTCCAGAGATATTATCCTTCTTTCCATATGGCCCGAAGAAATCAAGAAACTCACAAAATCTATCAGCGAGGCAGAAACCCGGGGGGTAAAGATTGCCATTGTGCACTATGGAGCAACCAACATTAAATTTGGACAGCTTTACAGACACCCTGTAGAAGACACAATTTATGCCAAGGGAGACACCAGAGGTGTGACACTTGTCGCCGACTCAAAGGAAGTCCTTATGGGCAAAATTAAAAGCAACAAAACAGAGGCGATATGGAGTATGAACGAGGGTTTGGTTTTGATGGCTGAGGATTATGTAAAGCATGATATATATATTATGAAGATTGTTGGCCGCTTTGACCCGCTGCTGAAAGAGAAATTTGGCTTAAGGTACGAAAAGCTCCGTGATGTCCACAGAGATGAGGAGATTAAGATATAAATCCATTGCAGAAAAAAACTCCGTATGGTTTTCTAATGGGGTTTACTTAAATTTAATTTTTTAATAAAATGTACAATCGTGCCTCATTTTTCATTTCATAATAAATTAGCTTTAATAACTGGCAGTTCCCGTGGTATAGGCAGTGCAATTGCCCGAAAATTTGCGCTTTCAGGAGCTGATGTAGTTATAAACTATAGAAAAGCAGGCGGCTCATCACAGGAACAGGCGGAAAAACTGAGCGAAGAAATTAAGGGAATGGGCCGCCGCGTCTTTTTAATTCAGGCGGATATCTCCCAAAAAGAGTCAGTAAAGAATTTATTTGAGGAGACTAATGAAAAATTTGGACGATTGGATTTCCTTGTTCTAAATGCAGCCAGGGCTCCGTTTAAACCCATAGAGAGGCTTCTTGAGCGGGAATTAAGACAGCTGGTGGAGACTAATTATCTGGGCAACATATTCTGTATCCAGAAGGCACTTCCGCTATTGGAGCAGAGCATGGGCAAGATAATCTTTATCTCAAGTCTTGGGAGCCGTTTCTACAATCCCTCGTATCCGCTTGGAAGCATGAAAGCGGCAATGGAATCTATTGTTAGAGACTGCGCAGAAAGCTTGAGTGAAAAGAAAATTTCTGTTAACGGAGTGTGCGGCGGCATTGTTAAAACTGATTCCCTGAAGGTTTTAAGGCAGCACTGGGAGGAGATTGAACTGATACCTGATGAGCTGCTTGTAGAACCAGACGAAATAGCAGATGTAGTTTTGTTCTTATGCAGTACAGCAAGCAGGGCAATGTCCGGCCAGACTATTGTTGTTGACAAAGGGCTCAGTAACAGACTTTATCGATTACCCCGGAAAAAATAATTTTCAGTTGAACATAAAATAAAGTATTTGAAGGAGGTATTGTGGGGCAAAATTTTATTACAGAACAGAACGTCTTTGATGAGATGAAAAAGGCTATTTTCGAAACACTTAGAGTTGATGAAGGCGCTATAAGAGCAGAAAGCTCTTTAATTAAGGACTTAGGCGCTGAATCCCTTGATTTTCTTGATATTAATTACAGGCTGGAACAAATCTTTGGAATCAAAATGGCACGCCATTTTGTCCTTGAACACATTGAAGAGATATTTGGCGAAGGCTCTGCTATTGACGAAAACGGCAAATTAACAGACAAGGCTATTGAGCTATTGAAGATTCGATTTGGAGACAACATGCCTGATTTAAGCACAGGCATGGATATGGATGAAGTACCAACCTTAATCACTGTACAATCAATATCAAGCGGTATCCTGGATATTCTTGATACCCTTCCGGAGAAATGTCCGAACTGCGGAAATTCATCATGGGAATTGAGTGATGGAAACCGAATCAGGTGCGGCTCATGCAAAGACCACGCCGTATTTACAAACGGCGATGACCTGACAAAAGAATGGCTGACTAAAACCCAGGAAGAACTCCGCTGAAATATTTTCCCAGCCTTTCAAAC
>JAZFSN010000134.1:0-9571 GCA_036446195.1 Thermodesulfovibrionia bacterium
GACTTTTTTTAATATTTTTTTCACTTCTTCGTGTACTTGCTCTGACCCTCTTAGACAACGGCTCACTAAGGCAGGATCTCGATTAAGACAGGTTGCAATATCTTTCCCCCGATACCCTAACTCCATTCCTGCTACAATAAAAATATGCCTTGCACGGGATACTGACAGACTTTGCCCCTTACCTATAATATCCCTCACTGGCACCCCTGTTACTTTCTCTACAGCTAACGATAGCATATCTAAATCTACTTTTTTCGTTTTCTGGTTCTCAAAGCTATTCTCATCTACTTGCTTCATGACTTGATCAAGAAATACCTCATCACCAAGCACTCTTGTATCCTCACCAGAGTAATACTCATTATTACTCGTTTCATCAATTGCCAACTCAACAAATTTTCGATATAATCGGCGGGAGGTACCCTTATGTTCTGCAAATATCCTCAGTACTGTATCTTCGTCCAACAGTGAGTTGTTGTTTTTACCTAAGTAGCCACAGTGTCCACTCCACTCATAATTTTCAGGCTTCTCTACTATCCTGGCGCGTACAGGATTTAAATGCAAATATCGTACAAGAACAACCAGATAACGATCAAGGTCGCAAATTATCGCCTTGTACCTGCCCTGAAATAGATGACCTACTTTCGAGTATTTACGGTTGTAATACATTGTATAGCCCTGATTGAGACCCTGCATGATCTTAGACAATGGTACTTTTCCTGTCTCCAATAACAAATGTATATGGTTTTCCATCAATACATAAGCATATAAACAGAATTTTGTCCTTTCCTTATATGAGGTAAGAAGGGAAAGATATTTCTTATAATCATGTTTGTCATGGAATACAACCTGCTTTTGATTGCCACGAACGATAACATGATAAACAGCACCTTCATATTCTATTCGAGGTTTTCTTGCCACGAAGTATTATAAATATTCAATAGTCTAACTTGCAAGTTATTAAGTCTGACCCCATTTCT
The DNA here is from genome assembly GCA_036446195.1 of Thermodesulfovibrionia bacterium. GTDB lineage: Bacteria > Nitrospirota > Thermodesulfovibrionia > UBA6902 > BMS3Bbin08 > JAZFSN01. Next base: position 978 of record JAZFSN010000134.1, read on the forward strand.
TCTTTCTGACCCCATTTCTTCTTTCTTCTTACTATAAGGAGCAGGTGCTTTTCAGGTATGATATAATATTATAAAATCAAAGGGTTTGATTTAGGAGGTGATATAAATGAGTAGCAAGACTTTGAGTATGCCTGAAGATGTAATAATAAATATGCTCAAATCTCTACCCGAAGATAGACTGACAAACCTATTCTGGAAAACAATGGTTAAAAGTGATGTTTCACCACTTTCTCAGGAAGAGATTAAAGACATACACAAGGGGAAAATCGAGTTTGAAAAGGGTGAGACAATAAGTTGGGAAAATATAAGATAGAATTTTCTAAAAAGGCGGCAAAGAATTATAAAAATTTACCAGCAGCCTATAAAGCTTTGATCGATATGATTCTCACAAAATTGAGTAATGGCATACCCGTGGATATAAAACCAATCAAAGGGTAAGAAAATACATATAGTAGGGTCGGCAAGTATAGGATTCTTTTTACAATTATAGAAGATACCATCCTTAATCACAAAGATGGAATCGCGGGGTGATATTTACAAACATTAAAGTTTATGTATGAAGTAGGTTTATTTCTCACCACTTAGAACTTCTTTAAATAACCCCCAAACGCTTTTTACAAGCCCCTCCCCCCTTCTCCAAAGTGGTAAACTTCGCTGCGCTACGCTTACCTGCTTATTTTTTCGATTATTGATCCAAAAATAATTAGTCGTAGCTTTAGCGAAGACTAGGAGTGTAAAGGAAAATTAGTAAAAGGTATTTTCGGGAAGAACAAAAGGGACGGGCTTTCGTTCGTATTCTATTGGAGGTTTTCTTGCCACGAAGTATTATAAATATTAAATAGTCTAACTTGCAAGTTATTAAGTCTGACCCCATTCCCTTTGAAAAAAAGGGGCGGGCTTTCGCCCGCCCCTGTGATTCTATCAAAGGCTAATATACTCAGTCATTCGCCTGTATAGTAATCGTTGCTTGAACTAATGGGCTACCTCCACTATCCGTAACTGTTAAGATAACAATAATATCTGGACCTCCAGCACCAATAAGGGATGAAGCTATAGTAACATTAAATGTATCTCCACTTGCGGCAACAGACCATACACCGTCACCAGGAGCCGAATCATATGCAACAAGATCATTACTTGATGTAACGGTATAGGGTGGTACTCCGTTTGTTATCTGGAAAAGTAAGGTCTGTGTATTTACATCATCATCAGTTATAGTAATTGATGATGGCGCTATCTCAAGTGCATCTGCTGTTGGCGCAGTCACTATTACTGTGGTTGTGCCTGACTCACCTGCCACTGTGGCAGTTATTGTTACCACTAAATCAGGATCAGCTGGGTCAAGCGTAGGCGCTGTGTATGTTACTGTTGCTACGCCGGCTGCATCTATCTGAGCGAATGGCTCAATCCCACCACCGCCAGGAATAGGAGAGACCGTGAAATTCACTGTTGTACCCTCAGGTAGCGGAGTCCCTAAATTGGTTATTGCAGAGGCTGTGATTTCCGATGTGCCTCCAGAGGACACCACATCAGGAGCGGCAAATACAGTGACCAAGGTTGCAATTACGGGGTCGAGGAATAATGTCACCATGTTAAATGCCCCATTGTCTGCCTCAGCAGTAACATTGAAAAGTGTTTGATAGGTCCTAAGGGAAGTTGGAAAAACATTTATGTCAACAAGTGCCTGGCCGTTTCCATCTGTGGTGCGTATATTCCCGCCGAGGAAATAAATCTCACAGAAATCAGACCCGTCACTGCATTCGGCATCAGGGTCCTGTCCGACTCTATAAGGAACGTCAGTTCCAAAAGTTACAATAATACCGGGTGCGGGAATATCGAACCTGTCATAAACAGTTGCCCTGATTCTAACCACATTTCCATTATCTAAGATGAAAAAATCATCCGTCTCATCATATATGTCATTAAGATTACTATCAACCTCAAGTGTCATAGAAGGCAGCAGGATGAGACTCCCTGTTGTGAAAAAAACCGTCCTGCTGTCCCTGACCTGACCTAAACCAGTATTAACCTCAGCCTGAACTGTTGCAAACCCGGAGGTCGTGGAATATAGAGTAATTATTGCAAAACCAAGGCTGTCTGTGTTGACGACAACCGGGCCGCCAGCCGCAATGCTTACGCCGCCTGCTGTGGCGACCAGCTGGGGATTAATGACACCAATCGGGGAAAGGTTTGTAAATGTAACAGGCTCGTTTTTGACGGGATTTCCGTTCCCGTCAAGGATCTTTGCCCTAAAATCAATGGAAGAATTAGTCTGTGCAACAATTTGAAGTGGCAGTAACTGCACAATAGAAGGTATTCCCGGATTTACGCCTTCCGGTTCACCTGAAGTACCTGACCCGCTTCCTCCGCAACTCGCCAGTGAAACTATGATAGTAAAAAGTACTATTGATAATAAAGTTTTTTTCATCATTTCTCCTCTTCCCTCCTATTAACACGTATCAAAATCAGCCAGCCTAATGCCATATTCAACCTGAAAAGTTCCGGATTCACCATAAATATTTATATATTTACATTTATATACTGCAAAATAGTGTGTAGGATATTCTGCGGGTATATTTAGCCCATTAGCTACATCATTCCAATAGTCTACCTTTCTTTGTATATCGATTAAATCAACGACACATTCATTTGTTGTGCCTTCATATATAGGGCAGTTTGGATAGTCAGTTAAGTTCTCAATTATGGGGGAAGCAGGGTCTTCATTGGCCTTTTTATAGGTTATTGTGCATTCTTCAACACTCGCGGGGAAAGTGTCAAATAAGGGGTTTACCAGTGCGGCGTCTATCGTTATGGTTGCACTAACCCTGTAAAGGCCATCTTCCCATTCAGTTTGTTCTTCATTACAGAAATGTATGGCCACATCAATATCGGGTGTAAGGTCAGTAGGTGTTGGATTACCCACAATGCTGACGGCACGAATCATGATGCCTGTATCCTCGCTTTCGCTTGAACCGGGCGCTCCTCCTGTACCTCCGCCGCATCCATACAGAAAAAGAAAACCCGTTAAAATCAAACTTGAAATTACATATCTTTTCTTCATTATTCCTCCCAATCCTGCATTATATATACTATTGGTTATTTAATAATCCTTGGTGTTATAAAAATTAATAACTCTGTTGTAGTGTCTATTTTATTTCTTTTTTTAAACAGCCATCCAAGAACAGGCACCTTTGAAAGGAGCGGAACACCCGCTGTGCTTTCAGCAGTATTTGTCTTGAAAATGCCCCCCATAACCAGTGTATCCCCGTCGCTAATCAGAACCTGCGTAGAGGCTTCATTTGTATCAATAGTAGGCGCTCCTCCGGCACTTGTCTGTGAAAAATCAGCCTCATTCTTCTTTATCTCTATATCCATGACAATAGTTCCGTCCGGGGTTATATGCGGAGTTACAGTGAGTTCCAGCGCGGCAGTTACAAATGCAGTCGTTGTGCCTCCTCCTTCAGCAGTTTCCTGATAAGGTATCTTTTTCCCCTGCTGAATATTTGCCTGCTGATTATCCATAGTGATAATCTTGGGATTAGATATTATCCTTCCTTTACCAGAGCTTTCCATTGCTGAAAGCTGGATGTCCAATGCCCTCAGGTCTCTGGCGCTAACAAAACCAAAACCTAATGCCCCGCCGGCACCAGCGCCAACAGCAGCAGGAAGGTCAACTAATAACGGATTACCTGAAAAAATACCAGAGCCTCCAGCCCCCGTGCCTCCAATCTGTATTTGAGGGGTAGGCTTCCACAATACCCCCCATTGAATACCAAGATCTCTTGTAAAGTTTGTCGTTACCTCTACAATCTTTGCCTCTATGGCCACCTGCCGAGTTGGCTTGTCAAGCTCTTCGATAAGCGCCCTGTATTCGTTATGTTTACTCTCAACATCCTTTATAATTACAGAGCTTGTCCTTTCGTCAACACCTACAAAGCCTCTCTTGGTAAGTATCTTTGCATCCTTAATAGCATCCTCAATATCTTCAACATCAGCAAAATTTATGGGATAAATAACTGTTATGAGGTTTCCTGACTTTTCCCGCGCTTCTTTTGCCTTGGCTATTTCCTCTTCTTCTCTGGCAATTACAGAGGTTGGGGCTATTCTGATAATATTTTCTTCTACTGCCTTTGACAGACCGTAGTTTCTAAGAATTATGTCAAGGGCATGGTCCCACGGAACATTAGTTAACTTCATGGAAAATTTACCTTTGACTTTTGGGCTTACAACAATATTATATCCGCTAATATCAGCTATAAGCCTGAAAATATGGACAAGGTCTGCATCCTGAAAATCAATCGATATCTTTTCTCCTGTATATTTTGAGGCAAACACCCCGGCCCCGGCTTCATCTTCATCAGGGCTGGCAGGCTCGAGAGACTCTTCGCTAAATACCAACGTCTCTGTTTCTTCTGCTGACATTTCAGGCACAGGCATACTAAAGGAAAGAATAACCTGTTTCCCTTTTGCAGATATATCGTGCTTTGTAGAATCTGCAAGGTCAAAAACTATCCTTGTTTTGCCAGGCATTTCACCAGCCCTTATCCCTAAAACCGGAGGTTCATATACCTTGGGAGACACAACTTTAGTTGATACATCAGGTATGTCAACAACAAGCTTATTACTATCAAGCTGAAATACCTCTGGATACATTTTCCCATCACCGCTGATTACAACAACGACACCGTCATCAGTTTTGGTAAGTTCTATATTTTCTATTACCCCGGCTTTTTTTAATTCTTCCTCGGCTAAAGGTGGAGGCTGTTCCCCTGACGCAAGCACAGTTTCCTCGGCCTCCAGATTATAAAATGCAAGGATTAACGCCGATCCCCTGGAAACAGGCTTAATCTCAGCAGGCACAGTCAGGAGAATTTCAAGCTTCACGTTCTCAGACCCCTCAATCTTTGAAGGAACTATCTCCATAACACCTGCCCTGTCAATCACCATTTTTTCCTTGAACTTCCCCAGATTAACCTCCTGGAGTTCCACTACAAGTCTGTAAGGGTCTGCCGGCTTATAAATCGTATAGGAGAAAGGCTGGTTGCTTTCTATGTGTATCTCGGTAGTGTTGTTAACCACTTCCACCCTAATGCCGGTAATCTCAGGGGTCCCGGGCTGTTGTGCTTCTGAGTTAACATTCACTCCCGAAAAAGTATATACAATAAAAATAAATATAAAAAATAGTAGAGTTCTCCTAAATGTCATTATTTCCCCTCCCCTTTGCGGAGATCTAAAACTATTTTTCTGGGTTTTAGTTCTCCTTTGTAATCCTTTATATATTCCTCTATTACCAACTTATCAGAAGTTATTCCCTTTACTTTTCCCTTGTTTAAACCAAGAACAGTCCCCAGTCTGACAGTAAAAGCCTTATTGTCAGAGGCACGAATCAATCCGTAATATTTCTGTCCTTCTTTTTCAACAATCGCTATTAATTTAAAATCTGATATATCATAGCTTTCAAGTGTCCCCACGGGGCGGGGTTTCCTGTCAGCTTTTTTTACTGCTTTTATCTCTATAAGAGGGATAAACGGGTCCCGTCTGCCCTTTGGTTCATAAAAAAAGCCTTCTTCTTTATCATCCCCGGTTACCTCTGCTACCGGCGCGGGCTTAAGAGCAGGCAATTCCTCAGTCCACGAGGAGATGGGAAAAACAAATACGAAAGCGAATAGTACAATAAATAATTTTATCATCTTCTCCTTTTTTTTTCGTTTTGCTATTTTTTGGATGCTGTCCCCTCTACTGATGTATCAACTGCTGAGAAGGTACTTGCGGTAAAGGCCCCCTTAAGCAGGTTAGAACCTGCTTTAGCTCCGGAATCCATCTTTATATTAGATATATTTACAATCCTCTTAATGCGGCTTATATGACTGAAAAAGACGCCGAGATCGTGATACCTTCCTATAATCTCCATACTTACCGGTATCTCTACATAAATTCCCTTTGGATCCGGTTTCCTTGGCTGTGGTTTCCACAAAAGAATTACAAGTCCTGACTTATGACCTAAATCTGATACCTGTTTTAGAAGCACGGAAACCTCTTTCTCCTCCGGCAATTTCTCCTTTAACTCCTCAAGCTGTGCCTGCAGCCTTGTATTCTCAGCCCTGAGTTCATCCAGCCTTCTGACTTTTACCTCGGAAGTTTTAATCTCGTTATCCAATTTTGTTATACTGTCACCCAGACGCTTTATTTCTTTGTTTTTGGGTGAGAAGATAAGGGTAACAGCCAGCACTATAAATATTATTGCAGGTACCACAATAAAAATTATCTTTAAATATTGCGGCATACTTCCTGTTTTTAAATCAATCACCATCTTATGCCTTAACCCTCAAGGTTAATTTAAATTTATATATTAAAAGCTCTCCGGCTTTTTCCTGTTTTGATTCCAATAATGCTACATCCGTCAGATATTTGGAGCCCTTCAAATTCTGGATGTAAGTAACGAGCTCTGTATTAGTAAAGGCATAACCTGATATATCAATCGCCCCTCCCTTGTCAATTAAAGAAGTAAGCCATACTCCCTTAGGAAGTTGTGCACTTACCTGGTCAAGAAGCCTCAGGGGAGCTTTCTGATTATTTTCCAGCTGTTCAATAATTTTAATTTTTTCTTCAAAGGCCTTTTTATCTCTCTCAAAATTTTCAACCTCTTTAAGCTGGACCTTTAACTCGGTGAGTCTTTTTTCTTTAACAGCTTTATCCGACTTCAGACCTGAAACCTTACCGCTTAAATAAAAGGTAATGACCCCAAGAACCAGCAGTGTGATGACCAATGCAATAGCACTTTGTATATAAACAGCAGGTATAGGCTTTGGTTTTTTCTTGCGTTTTACAAGAAGAAGGTTTATTCTTATCATCTGTCTGCAGGCCTCCTTAGTGCCAGCCCGGTAGCAATAGCTACAAGAGGTCCTATTTTCTTTAAATATCCTGAGTCGAATTTGTCCGGGACAATAATACTTTTAAAGGGGTCGATCACTTCGACATTAAGTCCAATCCTCTCTGATAACAGCGGAATAAAATCCTTAATCAATATATTCCCTCCGCTAAGAACTATTCCGTTTATATCCTCCTGACTGGTCGCCCCTCTGAAATAGTCAAAAGACCTGGAAATCTCTGTAATAATATCTTCAGAGGCAGAGGTTAAAATCGATGAAACATCCTCCTGTGAAACTCCCTCAACAGCCTCTCCATGTTTTAACCGCTCGGCATTGTCATAAGAAATGGTAAATCCTTTTTGAAGAGCCTCTGTATGCAGATTACCGCCAAGAGAGCTATCCCTTGTGAAAATAGAGGACCCCCCTTTAACAATGTTAATACTAATAGTACTTGCCCCGATATCAACCAGCGCTATATTTTCATCTGCACCGATTTCATAATTAATTTCATACATATTCTCAAGGGCAAAGGCATCTAAATCGACAATTACAGGATTAAGGCCGGCCTCACGAACAACAGATACATATTCATTTATCTTGTCTTTCTTTGCCGCTACTATTAATACATCCATCTGATCCTGTTCTTCCCGCTGGCCAAGTATCTGGAAATCAAGATTTACATCTTCTATATCAAACGGTATATATTGCTCAGCCTCAAACTTTATTGACTCGCTTAATTCTTCCTCGGTCATCTGAGGAAGGGCAACTCTTTTTATTATCACGGAGGAATGGCCTGATACCGCAATTGCTGTATCTTTTACCTTAAAATTTTTCTCGGAAATGAGTTCTTTTATGCTTTCTACAACACGGAGTGAATCAAGGATTGAGCCGTCAACTATTAGTTCAGGAAGGAGAGAAACAATACTTACGTTCTCCAGTTGATATCCGGTCTTGAGTTCTTTTAACTGAACTGCTTTGATATTAGCGGAGCCTATATCAAGGCCAATTATCTCTTTGCCGCCCCTGCCACCAAATATCATAGTTCTATAAATATCAAAAAAGCCTTGTATTGTCAAGGTTTTTTTTGGTTTGCCAGAATATTTTCACTATCAGTTTTTTATACATTTAATTTTTAAGCCCGTTAAAAATCATATTTTAAAATAATCTCATAAAAATTTCTTTTCATCTGTTGTAAAAACAAAATTTTCATTTAAAGTAATTTTTATTATAAAGCAAATAAAGTAAAATAAAGTGATTCAAATCACAGTATTAACAATATGTCTTTTAGATAGAGGCTCTTGCAAAAATCGTCATTCCCGTGAAAACAGGAATCCAGGGTATTGTATAACCTATTAAAAATACTGGATTCCCACTTTCGTGGGAATGACAAACAATTCTCTTTTTCAGACTTTTGCAAGAGCCTCGATATTCAATCGTAATTATTTCAGTGACGGGTGGCATAGAAGAGAGATTCCGGACAAGCCTGCCTGCCGGCAAGCCAGTATGACAGACATGAATACTTAAAAGGGCCTGATAGCATGACTTTTTTAGGACATTTCTAAATTAGCTTGACATTCTGACACGAATTCATTGACAAACTGTTTAAAATAATTTTAAACTTTTCACAGTATAAATGCTTAAACAGGTTGAAAAAATAACTCCAACTACAAGAAAGCTTGATATTGATATCCCCTCGTCGGTCATCGATAAGGAAATAACAATTGC
>JAZFSN010000135.1:0-5580 GCA_036446195.1 Thermodesulfovibrionia bacterium
AATTTGCCATTTATCCTCCCATGTAAAAAATTGTAAAATTTAAAATTAACATTTATCAATTTGAAATGATAATTGTTATACATGATGACTTATAAAATTGCGCATAATATAAAATTCTCCCAAAGTCTGTCATGCCGGCTCCCGTTCTCCGTAGCACTGCGAAGGATGAATGTCCGGCATCCTTCCTTACGATTCCTGACAAGCAGGAAAGATTCCCGACAAGCCTGCCTGCCGGCAGGCAGGCGGGAATGACACAACATGCGCAATAATTTATGACGCTGTGTATAATTGGTAATTTTTACTTGAATCCTCTACGAGTTGCAAACCACAATTTTAAACTTTACACTCTGCATTTCTAATTTATTCCAGTATTTCATCTATGACAGGCTTGTACTCTTTTTTTGTTTCTATTTTTTTACTCCAGGCCCTTACAATCAGGAAACTTGCTATAAGGGCGGTAAAACCCAAAATAGCGGATACAATATCTGAACTGATTTCCTTAAAATATTTTTCGCCTATATTCTTGCCAAGAATTGCGCAAGCTACAAAGGCTGTAAGGGGAAAACCATAAACGATCATTGTCCCTTTAAGATAAGCCTGTGGTCTAATAGAGACCTTAACGATTTGTCCTTCTTTTGCATGAATTGGATTCAATGCCTCTATCTCTATTCCTTTTTCAGAAGGCTTGCAAATGCCCGAGGCAGCACAGCCCTCACATGCTCCTCTCTTCTGAACAAGGATTTTTGCTGTCGTGTCATTTACGGCTGTTACTTTTCCTGTTTCCTCAATCATAGCCAGTTGTCAGTCGTCAGTTGTCAGTCGTCAGTCTAAAAACTAAAAACTGATCGCTGATAACTGACCACTGAAGTTTTAGCCTCTCAATAATTTATATTCAATGCTGTCGACAAGCGCCTGCCACGAGGCCTCGATTATATTTTCAGAAACCCCGACAGTCCCCCATTTGTGGGTCTTGTCTCCTGACTCCACCAATACCCTGACTTTTGCTGATGTACCCTTGCCAGCTGCCAGAACCCTGACCTTATAGTCAATGAGTTTGACTTCTTTTAGCTGGGGATAAAATTTTTCAAGTGCTTTTCTAAGGGCATTATCAATTGCATTGACAGGGCCATTGCCCGTTGCCGCAGTATGTTCAAGCTTTTTGCCAACCTTTACCATTATAGTGGCCTCGCTTAGCGGCTCTTCCGTATCTTTTCTTTTCTCAATTATTACCCTGAGACCTGTCAGGTCAAAGAATTTTCTGTGGAGTCCAAATGCCTTTTTCATTAAAAGTTCAAAAGATGCCTCAGCCCCCTCAAACTGAAAACCCTGGTTTTCAAGGTTCTTCAGTTCTTTAATCAGTTCATTTACCTTTGGAGAATCAGGATCAATCTTTAATTTGAACTCCCCGGCCTTCCTTATTATGTTGCTCTTACCGCTAAGATCTGATATAAGAACTCTTTGATAATTTCCTACTGATTCGGGTTTTATATGTTCGTAGGTTTCAGACCTTCTCTGGACAGCGCTGACATGGATGCCTCCTTTGTGGGCAAATGCACTGTCTCCTACAAACGGCTGTCTTTTGAAATGCCTGAGATTGGCTATCTCTGTTATAAACCTTGAAACTTCTTTTAATTTCTTTATTTTACTAATAGTTATACAGCTATAGTTAAGTTTTAACTTTAAGTTTGGAATTAAGGAAATCAGGTTGGCATTACCGCATCTTTCCCCCAGCCCGTTTATAGTCCCCTGAACATGGGAAACACCTAACTTTACAGCTATAAGAGAGTTGGCAACGGCGCAGTCTGCATCATTATGTGCATGGATGCCGATAGGGATTTTAAATTCATCAAGGACATTTCTTATTATGTTTCTTAAGTCTTCAGGCAAGGTGCCGCCGTTTGTATCACAAAGCACAAGACAGTCTGCGCCTCCTGATACTGCTGCCTCAAGTGTCTTACGGGCATATTCGGGATTTGCCTTAAAGCCGTCAAAGAAATGTTCGGCATCAAAAAATACCCTGGGAATTCTCTTTTTAAGGTAAGAGATGGAATTGTAAATTAAATCCAGATTTGTCGGAAGAGAGATTCGAAGGGCTTCTCTTACATGGAAATCCCATGTCTTTCCAACTATGGTTACAACGGAGGTTTTTGCAGACAGAAGAGACTTTATGTTTGGATCATTGTTGACCTTGAGCGATGCCCTGTGCGTGGAACCAAAGGCAGTCAGCTGAGATGTACTGAACTTAAGCCTTTTTGCTTTTTGAAAGAACTCAACATCTCTGGGACTGGAGCCCGGCCATCCACCTTCAATATAATGTATTCCGAGTTCATCAAGTTTCCGGGCAATCCTTAATTTATCTTCAACAGAAAATGATATATCTTCTGACTGAGCACCGTCTCTTAATGTTGTGTCATATATTTCAATCTGTCTCATAGGCTATTTTAACATATTAAAAATCAATAATATTATCTGATAATTTTATGATAGTGCCAAAATTTATACAATGCAAAATTTTTTGCAAGTTTTTTTCTAACTTACTACTGGGAGCACTTAATAGGTTACACTAACGATACAGCCCCCTCCCCCTTGAGGGGGGAGGGTTAAGGTGGAGGTGAAATATTATGATGTAAACAATTTTATACTTTCCGTAGTACGCCGGTTTTTGTAATTATCGTCCTTGTGTTTTTAATCCTTGATTGTAACAAGATACTATGACAGAGATTTCTTCAAGCAATTCTCATAACCTCGCAGCTCGGGGAAATATTTTCCATAGATGCCTCTGTCCCTTGTTATAATTGCCTCACACTTTGTTAATGCGTAACCTCCAACATAAAAATCCGATAAAAAATGTTCTTTAGCGCCCAATGTATACCCGCATTGAGGACACTTGATTTTTGATTTTCTTTTTAAATATTTCATCCATCTGTAACCTGCTGTTGTTACTGAATCAAGATCTAAAGACTCAATTCTAATTTTATGTTCCCTTAAAAATGAGTTTAAAAGTTTAATATCGCCTTTAAATTGAGGCATAAGCTCTGCGAATACAACAGTTGGGGCAACGAGGTCTTCATTTTTTTCAAGTGCGGAATATAGTTTATCCTGATAAATTTGAAATTCGTCTTTTAAAATATCAACTAAGACCATAGTATCTACGCAGATCTTCAATTTATCTTGTCCCCCTGCCCCGAAACGTCGGGACAAAGAGGGGGGACCTTACCCCTGATTTCATCCATGTAGTCCTTAGACGTTATTCCATTTTTAAATCTTCCACGCCACTTTTTCTTCAATTCATTTATAGGGTTCACAAGCAGGATATATTTATCCTCTTCTTTGGTTATATCCACCTCACTTCCAGGAACGATACCAAGTTCTTTCCTGACATCCATAGGTATTGTAATCTGATATTTTGCAGTAACTTTAGACATCTTTTAACACCTCCACCTTCATGATGGTATACCATTAACTATAAAATAGTATACCCACTTTGAATATCTCTCGTCAAGCATTAAAGAGGTTGTTTGATTCAATGTAGTGTCGTGTCAAGCTTATTCTGTCGGTTGCTTTTTTGTCATTCCGGGCTTGCCAGTCCCGGCATTATCGGGGACCCGGAATCCAGGAATTTTAATAATATATCGTGCCCCGGACCTGGATTCCCGCCTGCCTACCGGTAGGCAGGTTTCCACGGGGATGACAAAAAAATGCTTTTTCAGACTTTTTACGAGAACATCATAGATGTAAATATGCACCTGATTTCTACTATTTCAATTATTTTTGTAAAGACTATCAAGCGGGCTTTTGGGAGCGTTTGACATATCCCTGATCACGTGTGTGTAAATCATAGTTGTTTCAACGTTTTTATGTCCCAGCAGTTCCTGAACCTCCCTGATTTTATTGATTGTTTTTGAAACATCAAAAGGTTTTTCATCAGTCCGTGAAGCGTTTGGATAAAGAGCGGTTTTATTTTCATCAAGAAAGCTATGGACATACAGCCGAAGCGCTTCTTCAGCCTGTTTCACCTGCCAGTCAGCAATGTTTTTCTCTGTCTTTAAGTGATTCAGAAACTTCTCAATTCGCAGGTCAAGATTTAAGTTCTCATTCTCATTCGAAAAAGCTAAAAATTTGCTTGACCAATGGGCATAAAAAGATATATATTGCTCATTAACAATGCCTCTTGAGCGGAGAAACTCCTGAAATTCAGGCAAGGTGTTATTTTTCATGATATTTCACAGAAATGACAATAATATTATAAAACCTGCCTGCCGGCAGGCAGGTACGAACTTCGTATATCATGATAATAAAGAGCAATAACTATTGTCAATAAATAAATTATTCAATATTGCAAGTATTTTTAATTAAAAGCTTTTTCAATATAATATTGATAACTTATAAAACAAGAACTTCGTATATTAATCGATGGGCAGGGACTAAAAAGGAAATAAAAGAAATTATTAAATAACGCCCCCGCCCATCGTGCGGAACTGAGCGCTGCACAGCTCCAGCAATTTGCTGGGCGTGGGAAAAAACGCCCAGCAAATCACTGGAGCGAAACTTCGTATAACCCGAGTCGCAAATGCTGACTTGCGCTCTCATTATACGCAGTTCGCTCAGTTCCGCACGTTAGGTGGCTCTGATAGGAGACGCGTGTGACTGATTTTAAAAAGGATAAATGTAGATATCTGGAGGAAAACGGAGAGCAGTGTCAAAACCATCCGAAGGATGGGCAGAATCTTTGTGAAGATCACCTTGGCGTTGGTGACCGTCATACAGAAGTCTACCGTGCTGTCACCGATCACTTCAGACAGGATCTCCGAGAGTTCTTTTCGCGGTCCAATTTTTTTCTCGTCGCTGAGGCTGCGTTGCTTTCAGCTTTCTACGCTATCCAAACCAAGCTGATTAGCCCACCCAACCTGGTAAACCTCGGAGATTTGTGGAGCAACAAAGCACTCGCTTTTGCAGGCCTCCTTCTTACGGTAATTTGGCTTTTCGTATCATGCAGTAGCGTGTACTGGATACGCAGATGGAGAAGAGAGGTATACACCGTCAGTGAGGATCTTAGCAATATCAGTTCCTACAAGAAAGTTGAGGAGGTCGGGCCCTTGACAGACCTATTAAGGCCAGAGCACATCACTGTATTGTTACCAGTGCTTTTCCTGGGGCTGTGGGCTTTTGCGCTATTTAAAGTCCTTTGCTAGCGAGGCATTTTGGCCATGTCGCCACCTAACTAGGCGCTGCACCCGACCGCGTACCGCTGCGCGGCCCACGGCGGGTGAGCTTGGGCGTTAGCCTAATAGAGATGATGAACAAAAATCTTGATAATTTCAGAGTATGGTATTCAAAAATTCTTGAAGCACTATATTTAAAGGAAAATGCTGGTTTTGTGATATTGATGATTTCATTTCCCTTGCTTGAACGTTATTTGAGAGAGAAAAGCGGTGTTCACGAGGGCAATCTAAATGATTCCTTTCATTCCGAACTTCAAACAATTTTCCCGGTATTAACCAGCCAAGAAATTGCAAAACAATTCTGGCATGTATACAGAAATGGACTCCTCCATCAAGTGACATTATCACAAAAAAATTC
>JAZFSN010000136.1:0-3121 GCA_036446195.1 Thermodesulfovibrionia bacterium
CATGTCTATTAATTTACTATCATCGGCCATATTTATCATTATTGTGAGTATTTTTGCTCTGACCAGTATAATTAAAATCCTGCGTGAATACGAAAGAGGCGTTATCTTCAGACTCGGAAGGCTTATCCCTGTTAAAGGGCCAGGACTCATTATCTTAATCCCGATTATTGATAAGCTTGTTAAAGTAGATCTGCGGACAATTACCATGGACGTGCCTTCACAGGATGTAATTACGAGAGACAACATAACAGTTAAAGTGAATGCAGTTGTGTATTACAGGGTTATTGACCCTACAAAGGCTATAACAGAGGTTGAAGACTTTCATTATGCAACATCCCAGATGTCGCAGACGACCCTTAGGAGCGTTCTGGGGCAGAGCCAGCTCGACGACCTGCTTTCCAAGAGAGAAGAGCTGAATGCACAACTGCAGAAGATCATAGATGATCAGACAGAACCCTGGGGTATAAAGGTTACAACTGTGGAAGTTAAGAACGTTGACCTGCCTGTAGAAATGCAGAGGGCGATTGCAAAGCAGGCAGAGGCAGAACGTGAAAGAAGGGCAAAGATCATTCATGCGGAGGGTGAATTCCAGGCATCGAAGCAACTCGCTAACGCAGCGGAAATAATCGGAAAACAGCCAGCAGCGCTTCAGTTGAGATTTCTCCAGACACTTACAGAGGTGGCTACAGAGAAAAATTCAACAATCATATTTCCAATACCAATAGACCTTTTCGAGCCGTTTATTAAGAAATTTAAAAAGGAGACTGAATAAAAACGAGATACGAGATACGAGATACAAGTCGAAGTGACTCTTTAAAACGAACCGAATTCCATGATGAAAAGACCGCCTAAAATTACAACCCTTCAGCAGGCTAAAAGGGTTGTCAGGGTTGTTGTAGGCTTTACTATACTGTTGTTTGGATTTGTTCTACTGTTTTTACCTGGCCCGGGCGTTTTAATCATTGTTCTGGGCCTTGCAATACTGGGGACTGAATTTGTATGGGCGAAAAAGTTAATGAAACGGTTTAAAAAACAGGCACACAACGTCAAAAATTCCTTTTTTGCTAATTCCAAAAAAAACTAATAACGAATAACGAATAACCAATAACGGATTTAAGCGCTTATATCCATTTGCCCTATTAAAAGACTCGGGGTTCCGATTTTGCCGTAAAACCTTAAATCATGCCCGACACCCTCTATCCTTTTGAACAGCTCAAGTATGTTGCCTGACATAACAGCCTCTTTTACCGGGTATACGATTTTGCCTCCTTCAATCCACAGCCCTGAAATGCCTATTGAAAAGTCTCCTGACACAGGGTTGGCAGTATGCACGCCCATTGCCTCAAGAATTAGAAGACCCTTGGATACCGATTTTATTAAGTCCTTGCCCTTCTCGGTTTCGGTATGAGCCTGCCTGTCCGGTAGGCAGGTCGATTCTGACCTGACTCCTGACCCCTGTCTCATTCGGGGCTCTATATACAGATTTGTTATTTCTATGTTCGGAAGGCCTTTAAAACTTTTTCTTGAGGCATTGCCTGTTGACATGACACCTTCTTTGTTTGCGGTATAGGTATTGTGAATAAAACCTTGAAGCATGCCTCCGGATACAATAGTCTTCTTCATCGCAGGAACACCTTCGTCATCAACAGGCTTTGTACCTGTTCCCCACGGCATAATACCGTCATCAATGATATTTACAAGGGGGCTCATTATTTTTTTTCCTGCCTTGCCGGCAAGGAAAGAACGCTTTTTCTGGACAGCCTCTGCAGATAGTGATGCGCTCAGGATATCGAGGAATTCCGATGCAACTGAGGAGTCAAGTATTACAGGCACTTTAACAGCAGAAATCTTTTTTGCGCCAAGAAGGTCTATTGCTTTTTTTGAGGCGCTCCTTGCGATTAAGATAAAGTCTACGTCGCTCAACCTCCTGCTGATTGCAAAATCCCAGCCCATCTGGTTGTCCTGTCCGTCACTGGCCAGAGCGCTCACACTGGCAGTAATATAACCGCTCTCATAAGATATATTAATCCCCTTTGAGTTAACGATTGTTGTCTTTGCAGTTGCTATGGCAATCTCTGCTGCTCTTACTTTTTTGATTTTTGTATCAAAATCAAGGGCAGCCTTTTCAAGCAGTAGTGCATTTTTTATAATGTCGTCCTCTTTTGTATTTTTAATGTTTTCATCAATGACCAGTACCTCTGAGGCAGGCCTGAAATCCGGAATGTCAACATATTCATCAGGGGCAGTCCAGTCAGCGCCCTGCAGTGCATCATTTATTATGTCTGCAATCCTGTCCGGGCTTGTTGTAAATGCAAAGCCAAGCCTTTGTTTTTTAATAACCTTTAATGCCATTCCAAAATCTCTTGATGATTCCAGGGCCTCAACAGCGTTGTCCTTTGCCTCTACTGAAAGCCTTTTGGCGGTTTTAATAAAGACCTCTGCCTTATCGCATCCTTTTTTAAGTGCAGTTTTGGCAGTGTCCTCTGCGAATGAAACCGTGTCCATTTTTTCTCCCTGATTATGGAGGTTGAACCTCCATAATATTGCTGTCTTGGTATAATAATACAGAGAATCAGTGAAACTCCCCACCTACAAGGCGGGGCATCAAAATAATTATTAAAATCCGGTTTGTAGTCATCCTCGCAAAAGCGGGGATCCAGTAAACAGACTATTTGGATTCCGCATCTCGAAGCGAGTCTACGCGAAGAGTCGCTCCGACAAGTGCGGAATGACGGATAAGGAGCCATTCATCCCTTTGCACAGCAAGGGGTATTCTGGCATAATTTCATAAATTTATATAATTCTGTCATTCCCGCCTGCCTGCCGGCAGGCAGGCTCCCGTTCTCCGTAGCACTGCGAAGGATGAATGTCGGGAATCCTTATTTTAGAAGGAGAAAGATTCCGGTCCCCGATAATGTCGGGACAGGCAAGCCGGAATGACACTTCAAAAAAAGCAAAGAAGCGTTAGGGACATTATACCAGGAAGGTTGTTTTGTCTCTGTTGTCTTTGAATATCTCCTTTTTTTCATTACCCCTACAGGTTATATGATATACTGGGCAGAACCCAGACGAAAAAGTTCCGGCCAAATTTTTGATGGAGCTTTGTCAAAAATTGTCTTGG
>JAZFSN010000137.1:0-2790 GCA_036446195.1 Thermodesulfovibrionia bacterium
AAAACGGGCAATTATGTAGGAGTTGAGGGAAAGACATATTATGAATCACAAAAAAAAATTACAATTTCCGATTCGGATACTAAACAATTTGTTGCTGGAAAATTTATGACGTGCAATATTGCATATACCAGAAAAATAATAGAAAAAGTAAATTATTTTGAACCTGCTTTTAAATATGGACACGAGGATAGAGATTTAGCCTTTCGTGTAATGAAATTTGGAAGGATTTATTTCTCTGAAGATATGCTGGTTTCTCATCAGAGGAAAAAGTTAAGTGTAGAAGCTTTATTTAACAGATCAAAGCGAGCAGAAAATATGGTTTATTTTATTAAGAAACATGGGATTCATTCAATTACTGATTCAATAGAATATAGGTATAAAAATATATTGTATCCTAAAAAATTATTACTTATTCTCTGCCCGCCTATACTTATTGTGACCAATAGTTATAACTCGTTTTATGATTTAGCGTTTGGATTTCTAAATTACGTTGCTATTATTTATGAAAGAGTACTTATCTGGAAAGCTGCTATAAAAAATAGAATTTTTATTTTATAAATTAAGCTTATTGCTAATAGATACATACCTACAAGATATACCTGCTTAAATCTTCATCCTTGACAATTTCGCTTAATCTTTCTCTCACGTATTTTGCGTCTATAACTAATTCACCGTTTTTTCTGTCAGGCGCTTCAAATGAGATATCTTCAAGCAGTTTCTCAAGGATGGTATGAAGTCTTCTCGCTCCAATGTTTTCAGTTTTGTCATTTACCTCCGCCGCTATGGAAGCACTTTCTTCAATTGAATCCTCTGTGAATTTTATTTTCACCCCCTCAGTCCCAATAAGGGCTACGTACTGTTTTATCAGGGCGTTCTTCGGCTCTTGCAATATCCTGAGAAATTCTTCTTTGCCCAGTGCGTCGAGCTCAACCCTGATAGGAAATCTTCCCTGCAGTTCGGGTATAAGGTCAGAAGGCTTTGTTGCGTGAAATGCGCCGGCAGCTATAAAAAGGATATGGTTGGTTTTCACAGGCCCGTGTTTGGTTGTTACAGTTGAGCCCTCGACTATTGGAAGCATGTCTCTTTGCACCCCTTCTCTTGATACATCCGGCCCGTAGCTCGAGCCTTTGCTTGCGATTTTGTCAATTTCATCTATAAAAATTATCCCGTTCTGCTCGGTTCTCTCTATTGCCTCCTTGATCACCTTGTCTAAATCAATAAGTTTGTTTGCCTCGTCCTGGACAATAATTCTCAGGGCTTCAGGAATCTTTACCTTTTTTCTTTTTGATTTCTCCGGCAGGAAACTTCCCATCATTTCTTTAAGGTTAATCTCAAGCTCTTCCATGCCTATATTTGACACGACCCCAAAAGGTATAACTTTTTCCCTGACTTCGAGGTCAACATATCTGTTGTCGAGTTTTCCTTCCCGCAGCTGGGTCCTGAATTTTTCACGTGTTTCTTTGTAGTGGTTTTTTTCTGCAACGGGTGTAGTTGCATTGTCAGCAGCTGAACGCCTGTTAGGTTTTAAAGGCGGTAATAAGAGGTCCAGAATCCTTTCTTCCGCAAGCGCCTGTGCTCTTACATATATCTTCTCGAAATGTTCTGTCTTAACCATGTTTACTGCCAGACCTGTTAAATCCCTTATCATTGACTCGACATCCCTGCCTACATAGCCTACCTCTGTAAACTTTGATGCCTCTACTTTTATGAATGGAGCCTGTGCTAATTTTGCAAGCCTTTTTGCAATCTCGGTCTTTCCAACCCCTGTAGGACCAATCATAATTATATTTTTAGGGAGTACCTCATCCTTGAGATCACCTGAGAGCTGTTGTCTTCGCCAGCGGTTTCTCATAGCGATTGCAACCGCCTTCTTGGCCTTGTTCTGACCGATTATATATTTATCAAGCTCCTTAACAATTTGTTTTGGTGTAAGATTATCCATTTAACTCCTCAATAGTAATTGATTCATTTGTGTAAATGCATATCTTTGATGTTATCTTCATGGACTCTTCAACGATCTTTTTTGGTTCCATCGACGTATGGTCAATAAGCGCTTTGGCCGCTGCCTGTGCGTATGGACCTCCGGAGCCAATGGCGCTTATACCATCCTCTGGTTCAAGTACATCGCCATTGCCTGATATTATAAAGGAGTGTTCCCTGTCAGCGACGATAAGAAGGGCTTCAAGCCTCCTTAGAATTTTATCAGTGCGCCAATCTTTTGCCAGTTCTACTGAAGCCTTTGTTATGTTACCCCTGTGAGCCTCAAGTTTAATTTCAAATTTTTCAAAGAGTGTCAGTGCATCGGCTGTTGCTCCGGAAAATCCTGTAACAACTTTGTTGCTATACATTCTTCGTATTTTTTTTGCCTTGTGTTTAAGGATTGTCTGTCCAAGGGTTACCTGACCATCACCAGCTATAGCAACCTTTCCGTTCTTTCTTACACAGAGTATTGTTGTTCCGTGAAACATTGTTCCCCCGGTTTTAATAATTAACGAATAGCCAATAACTAATTTTTGCCTCTCTGTACCATTGGATGCGCCTTGTCATATACCTCTATCAGATGAGCAATATCCACATGCGTATATTTCTGCGTTGTCGAGAGGGATGAGTGCCCCAGGAGTTCCTGAATTGACCTTAGGTCTGCTCCACCATGAAGTAAATGCGTTGCAAAAGTATGCCTCAAGGCATGGGGGCTAATGTTACCTTTAATGGCAATCATCCTGCCATATTTATCTACTATACGTCTAACGCTTCTCTGTGTCAACCGTCCCCCCCGGTTATTTAAAAAAA
>JAZFSN010000138.1:0-5850 GCA_036446195.1 Thermodesulfovibrionia bacterium
GTGCCTTGGCGGTCATATGGGTGTCCTTGCAAAAGGTGAGAAAGCAATCGCAACAACAAACAGAAATTTTGTAGGGAGAATGGGTCACCCTGAAAGCGAGGTCTATCTTTCAAACCCTGCAGTTGCAGCTGCGTCAGCTGTGCTTGGAAGGATTGGCATACCGGAGGAGGTAATAGATAGATAAAGACAGGGAAATCTGTCTTATAATTTTTATAATCGACGGATTTATTTATATTTTGTTTGAACTTTTTGGTTCTTATGTTTTTTAAATAATTCCAGTAAGTCTTTTTTTATAAGGTGTTGTATAAAAATTTTTCACCAGCATTCCCTGTCTTATTTATTTGTTTTTTTAAGGAGGCAACATGATACTTAAAGGCAGAGTCTGGAAATTCGGTAATAACATAGACACTGATGCAATAATCCCGGCACGCTATCTTAATACCTCTGACCCCAAAGAGCTTGCAGAGCATGTGATGGAAGATGCTGACAAGGAATTCCATGCCAGGGTTAAACCCGGAGACATAATAATTGCAGGGGCAAATTTTGGCTGCGGCTCTTCAAGGGAGCACGCACCGATTGCTATAAAGGCAGTGGGCATTCAGGCTGTGGTAGCAAAAAGTTTTGCGAGGATATTCTACAGAAACGCATTTAACATAGGTCTTCCGATTTTCGAATCAAAAGAGACGTATGAAAAAAGCAATGAAGGCGATAAGATTGAAATTGATGCGGACAGGGGTATTATCATGAACACTACTAAAGATGCACAGTATATCGCTAAACCTATTCCCCCTTTTATGCAGGAATTGATTTCAGCAGGCGGTTTGATTGAATGGACAAAAAAGAGGATAAAGGTTTTATAGCAGCCTACCTGAAACTTTCCAAGAAAGAGCTTGAGGTAAAAACCCATAACGCCTTAGAAATACTAAAAAATTGTGTTCTATGCCCACGCAACTGCGCTGTTGACAGGACATCAGGTGAAAAGGGATTTTGCAAGGCAGGCAATAAACCGTTTGTATCAAGCTGGAATCCTCATTTTGGTGAAGAAAGACCTTTAGTAGGACGACATGGTTCGGGCACTATTTTTTTTACGCACTGCAACCTTGGCTGTCTTTTCTGCCAGAACTGGACAATAAGCCACCTTGGTGAGGGCAATATTGTTTCCTTTGATACCCTTGCAGATACGATGCTCACCCTACAGTATTACGGCTGCCATAATATAAACTTTGTAACACCTACGCCCCAGGTGCCGGTGATACTGCGATCCCTTGGGATTGCGATAGAGAAAGGTTTGAAGGTTCCTTTAGTGTATAACTGCGGAGGGTATGAGTCTGTTGATACATTAAAAATACTGGACGGCATTATTGATATATACATGCCTGATTTCAAATATGCTGACCCCGGGGTAGCCATGAAATATTCAAAGGCACAGGACTATCCCCAGGTGGCAAAGGCCGCAATAAAAGAGATGTACAGGCAGGTTGGAGATCTTGTTACGGATAGCAGGGGAATAGCTTTAAGAGGATTACTTATCAGGCATCTTGTGCTTCCTGAGGGTCTTGCAGGCACTGAGGAGATAGTCAGGTTTCTTGCAGAGGAGATTTCACCTGATACATATACAAACATAATGGCCCAGTATTACCCGTGCCATCAGGCAGTTAAAAGTCCTCCGCTTGATAGAAGGCTAACAGGTGATGAGTACAGTAAGGCTGTAAAGATAGCGCATGATGCAGGATTAAGAAGGCTCGATTAGATTATAGCTGGATTATGTTGCAGTTTCGCATTATAATCAAACTACATGGGCTGAAAGTTGTGTATATTTTAACTGGAGAGCATTTATGTCTGATGAATTATTAATCCTTGTAACCGCTGCCGCTTCAATTGGTTTTTTTCATACGCTGTTTGGACCTGACCATTATCTGCCTTTCATTATGATGTCCCGGTCAGGCAGGTGGTCACTGCGTAAAACAGCGCTGGTCACTGTTCTATGCGGTATGGGTCATGTTTTAAGTTCTATTGCGCTGGGTCTTGTAGGTGTTGCTTTGGGTATTGCTGTTTCGAAGTTAGAAGCAGTTGAATCGTTTCGCGGTACTATAGCTGCGTGGGCTCTCATTGCGTTCGGGTTAATTTACCTTGTATGGGGTATGAGAAGCGCATTAAGGCAAAAGTCCCATGATCATTTCCATGCACATGAAGAAGGTTTTGACCATGCGCATACACATAATCATACCACAGATCATATGCATATCCACGTGGGAAATAACACAAAAAGTATTACACCATGGGTGCTTTTTACAATATTTATTCTCGGTCCCTGCGAGCTGTTAATACCTATGCTGATGTATCCGGCTGCAAAAAGCAGCCTTTCAGCTTTGTTTCTGTTAGCCGGTGTTTTTGGTGTAGTAACAGTTCTGACTATGCTGGGCATTGTTCTTGTTTCAACTTTCGGCATTAATCTTGTCCCAACAACCAGATTAGAGCGATATACTCATGCTATAGCCGGTGCAGCAGTATTGTTGTGCGGAATATCGATTCTACTCTTAGGATTATAGAGAAGAAATTGATAACTAAAACACAAATGACTGAAATGGAGAAATTAAAGCACCTGCTTGAACACTGGATAGACCACAATGAATCGCACGTAAAAAATTATGAAGAGTGGGCATTAAAAGCGGATAATTCGGGAGAAAATAAATTATCCGAAATCCTTAAACAGATTGCAAAGGAAAATAAAAAGATTGAGAGATTATTTAAAAAGGCACTGGAGAGTTTTTAAATATACATTGTAAATGTCTTCTTCCTTGTCTTCCCGTTCTGCAAATGAAGTATAGGAAACGCTCATCATCATATGAATTTCGAGATACTCATGGCTTAATTTAAGTATTCGATCGATAGAAAGTTCTTGTACCATTTTATGCTGTTTATGAAATAATCTCTTTAATCATTGATTTTACTTGTGGTGTCCTATTCTTAATGGTTGCCCAAACAAGATTATAATCCACGCCGAAATAAAAATGGATCAATCTGTCCCTCATCCCTGCCATCTCTTTCCAGGGAACTTTAGAATATTTTTGTTTGATTTCGTCAGGTATCTGCTTTGTTGCTTCTCCTATAATCTCAAACTTTCGTATAACTGCACTCGTAGTTTTATCATCTTCTTTGAACTTTTCAAAACTCATATCCTCTACGAATTTTTCTATACTCTCAAAAGCATCCAAAATGTCTTTAAGGTAAAGCTTATAATCTCTCATGGATAGGCAACCTCTTTCAATACTCCTTCTTTGATATCTTCTCTTAATGCTCTCTTTGACACCACATCTACTTTTTGATTAAGTTTTTCCTCAAGAAATAAAGCAAGTCCCATAAGATCAAAAAGGTCTGCATCTTCTTCAAAGTCCACGAGAACATCTATATCGCTTGTCTCCTTTTGCTCCTCCCTTACGACAGAGCCAAAAATTCCTATGCCCTTTACTTTATATTTTTCTTTAAGCGTTTCTTTCAGATCTTCAAGGACTTTAAGAATCTTGTCTTTGGTTTTCATAGCACTCCTAAAAATTATAAACTGTTTTCATTCTACCTGAATTCTTTAACCAAAATTACCTGTCCTCAATTATCCCCCTCTCCTCCTCTGTTATCACATAAAGCTCATAGACAATCTCATTTATCTTTTCATCTGTAATAGTTATTTCTCGTTCGATTTTTTCTCGTTTTGCTGATAGGGGAAGGAAGTTTGCCTTTTTGTTTAGTTCAAGCATATTCATATTTCTTTAATAGTATTCATTGCCTTTTGCAGAATATCTGGATGGATTCTAAAATCTTGTGCCCTCATTTTTTCCATAAGTGAAGTTGCTTCGGATTTGTTAATTAATCCATTCTTTACTGCTTTTAAAATAATGCCTATTGTCCCAGAGACAGCAAACCCTTCCTCTTTTGCAGCCTTCCTTACCCTTCTTCTCATTGGATAAAAATAATGTTGCTTTCAGTTCTTCTCCTAAAGCTTTTACAAGGGATTCTCCTATATGGATATTATGCCTCTTCGCAATATCATCAGCCTTATCCTTAGGCATTGTAGATACCTTGAGAAATGAATTAAAAGCCTTCTGTAATTCTGCGTTCCCTTTGATGAGAATTTCTGATTTTACATGCTCAGGAATTGCAACTTCATTATAGAGAGATTTGAGGAGCGAGAGTTTTCCAAGTTTTGAAAGATGTATTAAAACATCAGCGTCGCTAACTACGTGCATAGGAAATATCTTCTTCAAGTTCTTCTGTGCCGTAGTTTATATATGTCTTTCTTTTTGCAAGGATATCAAACATCTCACTCAGAGCAACGTTCAATATCTCAGCAGCTTGCCTGAGGGTAAATAAACCTTCCCTGTATAATTCAACAACAAGGGTTTCATTTATAAATTTGTCGTATGGCTTCTTTATGTGCTCAGTTATTTTTTCAGGTATTTTGACCGATATTTCCATAGTGCCTCCTTTTGATTGATTATAGCATAAAGGGAAAGGTGGTTATCCCATAAAGCTGATAAACAATCTTGTTTATCTTTTCATCTGAAAATACCTTATCCCCCCTCACCCTAACCACCCCCGACAAAAGACTCGGGACATGTCCACCAGTGGAGAGGGAACTTTTTGTCTCCCCTCCCTTGAGGGGAGGGGATTCAGGGGAGGGTGTTATGTTTTCATTTCCCTTTGTGCCGACTTGTCGGCATGAGTGTTTCATCTGTAATTGCTACTATCACTCACTCAGCACTCAATTTTATTTTGTTTTCGGGATTAATCCCCCGTGGCTTGCCGCGTTCGTCATACCCGCGAAAGCGGGTATCCAGAAATGTAAAGTGCTACGTGGATTCTGGATTCCCGATTAACATATCTCGGGAATGACCGCAGTTGATACCCCGTCTGCTTGCGGCGGGGTAGTTCATTTCAGAGAATAAATCTTTCAAATGGAACATTATTGATTTGCGTTTACCTTCTTCTTTCCACTGAGCAACAATCTCCCATAGCTCTCTGTCGGGTCTAATTTTTCTGTCTTCAGCAATGCGGATGAAAATAATTCGGTCTAAGAGTCTCCGAACAACATCATTTAAGATTTTTACATCGAATTCAGGATTTCGTTTGTGTATGTCCTTTGCAAGGGCTGTCCGCCAGTTTGTGAGGTCTTCGAGAAAAGATTTGTCAGGAGGAATTCTAAGACGTTTACTTTTTGTGTCTCTTGGGATGATAGCTTTTAAAGAACCTTGCTCGACTGTCTCTTTTGCAAGCTCCCATAATTTTTCAAGTTTATTAAGATAATCATTATATTTAAAGTCAAAAATAAGGCCTTCATCTGGGAATTTAGGGTTTGGCTTAAGTGAGGCGTCATAAAGCCTAAACTCTTCAAAATCTGTGAGGATAACAAAGTAAACTTCTTTGGTTGACCATGCATAGGTCTTTGCCTGAAGTATGTGGTTTACATTATCAAGTGCAATAGAAGGAGCTTTAGCCTCGACAAAAAATTTGGTGGCTCCATTTATACGGAAATTGTAATCCGGTCTGCCTGTTGTCTCAGGGGATAATTCAACGATAACGTCTCTTTCATGAGGTGGTTTGTGAGCCTTATTCTCAATATCCTATCCAAGTGCCTTGAAAAATGGGTTTATAAAATCAATTCTAACCTGTGCTTCTAAATAACCCTTAGATAGATAATGGTTTTTGTCCTTCTCGAATTTTGAGATTAAAACATAGAGTTTTTCTCTAAATAAATTGATTTTTGATATCGAGCAAATTATATCACACATAAGCGTAACTTTAAAAAAATAATACACTTACTAATTGCAATAATGTTTGCTAAAATAATATATGGCT
>JAZFSN010000139.1:0-6158 GCA_036446195.1 Thermodesulfovibrionia bacterium
CGTTATTCACTGGAGATTGCGCCGGCAGATGCCTCGCGCAATTCAGTAATCTATGTAATTCCACGGGGGTTCAGGCTCTCAGATGCAGAGATACAGTGGCTGTTAAACGGTATGGTGGCTGCCAGTCCCACTGCTTCCAGATTTAACGCTTCAGACACAAATAAAGGCGATAATATTCAGGCAAGGGCAGTTATTAAGGGCACTGAGATACTGTCAAATGTTGTTCAGATAAAAAATACCCCGCCTGAAATTACCAGGTATAAAATCCTCCCTGTAGTCTTTAACCCGGATGATACGCTTTCTGTTGAAGTGGAAGCAAATGACGTGGATGGAGATGAAGTAACAATTCTTTACGAGTGGACAAAGAACGGGGAGCCTGCCGGTAATGGCAGGCAGATAGAAGGCGGTATTAAAAGGGGAGACAAGATTTCCATAAGGATGATGCCCTTTGACGGCCTGGATTACGGACAGCCTGTTATCAGAAAAAGTGAGATTGCAAATGTGCCTCCCATGATTGTAGGCGGCAAGGAATTTGATTTTGACGGAAAGATTTATATCTATCAGGTCAGGGCTGCTGACCATGATGGAGACACCCTTGCCTTTTCCCTTAAGTCAGCGCCTGAAGGCATGAGCATTAATTCATCAACAGGGGTTATAAGCTGGGATGTGCCATCTGAATTTACGGGAAAAGTACCGATAACTGTTTCTGTAACAGACGGAAACGGCGGAGAGTCGGTCCAGGACCTTACTCTCACTATAAACCCGCCCCAATAAAAAAACACTCCTATTTTAAATTTCAGCCTGAAAGACTATAATTAAATTGAATAGGAGTTTCCATTTTTCTGATTAATCCGGTCTAAAAAGTCCCGCCGAAGGCGGTTAAGTTCTGAAATGAAACGGATTTATTTCATAATTTCTTTGGTCTCCTGCTCTGTCCTTATTCTTGAAATCTCTCTGACAAGGCTTTTTTCCATATATCTCTCATACCACTTTGCATTCATGGTTATCAGTATTGCCATGCTGGGACTTGGTTCAGCCGGAACCGTGCTTTCCATTTACCCAAAACTCAAAAATATTTCAAACATAACGGTCTATGCTTTACTTGCCGGTATTTCAATTATTCTCGGCTATGTTGTCTCAAACCATATTCCTTTTGACCCTGTTAAGTTCTCATGGGACAGGATGCAGATTTTTTATCTGGCATTATACTGCCTCGTGTTAAGTATTCCATTTTTTTTCTCGGGTTTACTCATAGCCACTGCCTTTTCAGTACGCAGTGAAAAGTCAGAGCTGATTTACGGCTCTGACCTCATTGGAGCAGGAACGGGGGCTATGGCTGTTCTCGGCCTTTTAAATATAGGCGGCCCTGAATATGCAGTTCTGACAGCTTCAACATTATGTTTTATCGCATCTTTTACAGCAGGCAGAAACCACCCTGAAAAGAGCAGGATAAAACCGAGGCTGTTTTCAGTAATGCTGATAGCGGTTAACTTATTAATCTTTGTTATACATCCGGATTTTATTAATGTCAGGCTCTCACCTTACAGGCCTTTTTCCCTGTCTCTGAAATACCCGGGGGCAGAGCATTTAAAAACCTATTACAACTCTTTTTCAAGGATAGATACATTAAAAAGTCCTGCAGTGAGGTTTGCGCCGGGATTAAGCCTGAGATATCTTGAACCGCTTCCGGAACAGATAGGGCTTTCTACAGACGGAGGGGGGATGAATGCCGTTACAATGGCTGACAACAGGGTGGCTTTAGCATTTCTTGAGTTTCTTCCGTCATCACTGGCTTATGAAATTAAAGATAAAGTGAATGTACTTATCCTTGAGCCAAAGGCGGGACTGCAGGCGCTGACTGCTGAATATTATGCTTTTAAGGCAATTGACCCCATTGGGAAAAAAGCTCAATTTTCTAACGGGATTCACCCCATTAGAAAAAAAGCTCAATTTGAACTTTCTAACGGGGTAAACAAAATTGAGAGCAATCCCCTGATGGTGAAGATTATAAGAGATGATTTTGGAGAATTTTCAGGAAACATATTCAAGCGTAACACGTGGACAGGGCTTGGCCGGAGCCTGCTAAACAGTTCACAGGTTCACCCCGTTAGCAAGAAAGCCCTACCAGGGTTTTCTAACGGGGTATATGACATTATTGATTTGCCAATGACAGGCACGTCTGTTACAGGGACATTCGGCATTGCAGAGGATTACAGATTTACTGTTGAGGCATTTAAGCAATACCTCCGAGCCCTTAAGAAAGACGGGTTTATGAGCATCAGCCTTTATCTTGTACCGCCGCCAAGGACTGAACTGAGGATTTTGGGGACAGTTATTGATGCCCTTGAACAGGATGGAGCAGGTGAGGTATCAAGGAATATTGCTGCAATAAGAAGCTGGGACAGCATAACCATGCTTGTGAAGAGAACACCTTTTAATGAAGGGGAAATCAAACTTATTAAAGACTTTGCCGGAGACAGGAGATTTGACCTTGTGCACTACCCCGGCATCAAGGAACATGAGAGCAACCTTTATGTGAAGATGCCCTCAAATGAATATTTCAAGTATTTTAAAAGTATTCTTGACCCTGAAACCCGGGCGTTATTTATTAATAATTACCTGTTTGACGTTAAACCTGTTCATGATGAAAACCCTTTTTTCCATTATTATTTAAAGCTGAAAAATATTAAAGTAATTTATAAGGTTATGGGGGCGAAGTGGCAGTATTTTATGGAAGAAGGTTATTTAATGCCAGTAATTTTCGTGCTGGTATTTCTATTAAGCGCTCTTATGATACTGCTTCCGGCAATAGTTAAGTATAAGGCTGAGGTTAAGAAAAAAAATAATCTTAACCTTAGCCTGTTATCTTATTTTGCCATGCTCGGCATTGGATTTATGTTTGTTGAGGTTACTCTTATGCAGAAAAGCATACTTTCTCTCGAATACCCGGCATATGCATTTGCAACAGTGCTTACAGCAGTACTTATAAGCTCCGGGATTGGAAGCCTTATCAGCTCACGGTTTCCCGGGTTAAGGGCTGTCCATATACTTCCTGTAATCGGAGCGCTCGTTCTTGTTTACAGTATGGTATTCCCTTTATTGTTGAACCTCATATCTCCTTATCCGCTTAAATTAAAGATACCAATGGTTTTTATCGTCCTTATGCCACTCGGACTTTTTATGGGTATCCCCTTCCCTGCCGGCATCAGGCTCATTGGACAGATAAATGAGGCATTGATTCCATGGGCATGGGCGATAAACGGCTGTTTTTCAGTTCTTGCACCGATAATGACAATTATGCTTGCAATGGCGCTTGGATTTAAAACAGTCCTGTGGCTTGGTGCAGCGGCGTATTTACTGGCATTTGTTTCGTTGAGAGAACTCACAAAGGGCTTAAAGAGTTATGCCGGTAGAAAATAACAGTTGTAATATTGCGTCTGTTATTATACTATAAATCCGATAAGCTAATAACCATTTAAATGAACTACCCTATTTTTCAAATTTAACCCATTCATCAGGAAATGTGCCTCTTACTCAATCTTTTAAAATATCTAAAAACTACTTTTATCAGTGCAACAACTCAAAGGTGGACTGTCTGGACGCTTACATTTATTAAAGGAGGTGATAATAAAAGTCAAATTAGACCCGCTGGAATGTTATAGTTTTCTAACGGGGTAAATTTTCTAAAACATTTTTTTAGTCGTGTTCTGCTGAATAAAAAAAATGAAAAACATTATTTCGCAGGCCTGACAAAGATTTTACGGGGAGGTCAGAATGCAAGGCAGCAAGCTTTATGTAGGAAATATCAGTTACTCTTCAACTGATGAGCAGCTCAGAGAACTGTTTTCCGGTTATGGAGAGGTCATGCAGATCAATATAATTGAAGGTAAGGGCTTTGGGTTTATTGAAATGTCCAATACATCAGAGGCTGAAAAGGCAAAAGAGGCATTGAATGGTTCGGATTTCCAGGGACGCTCCCTGAGAGTTGATGAGGCGCGCCCGCCTAAAAAAAGAGAAAGAGGGGGATACCGGAAATTCTAGTGCACTGTCACATAAATTCTTACTATTCGTCATTCCCGCGAAAGCGGGAATCCAGATAGTCTGTTTACTGGATCCCCGCTCCCTGCTTACTGCCTGCTGGGACAAGCTTTGCGGGGATGATTACAAACAGGATTTTAGTAATTATTTTGATGCCCCGCCTTGTAGGCGGGGAGTTTCACTTCTGAAAAGCTCAGTTTTATAAATCCTGAGGGAGCAAGGCACATATCCTTCCATTTTGCGCTTCTCACTGTGTAGAGAAACGGAGAGAAATGTTAAAGTCCGCTATTCAGAAAAACAGAAGTTGCCGCAGGTTTTATGAGAATAAAAAAGTAGGTTTACGCACCTTGAAGAGCCTGGTTGAGCTTGCAAGGCTGTCAGCATCAAGTGCAAACTTGCAGCCTTTGAAATATTTTCTCTCCTTTGTCTCCAAAACCAATCAGAAAATATTTCCGTGTTTAAAATGGGCGGGATATCTAAGAGACTGGCAGGGGCCTGCCCGGGGTGAGAGGCCTTCTGCATACATTGTTGTTCTGGGAGACACCTGTATCAGCAGGAATTTTGCGCATGATGCAGGAATTGCGGTTCAGAGTATCTTATTGGGCGCAGTTGAAAAAGGGCTCAGAGGCTGTATTATTGGCTCCATTGACAGAAAGAGGCTAAAAAAAACATTGAAGTTAAGCAGGCATTTGGATATAGTTCTGGTTGTTTCACTGGGAAAGTCAAGGGAAAAGGCAGTTATTGAAACAGTTGGCAAAGACGGGAGCATTGAATACTGGAGGGATAAAAAAGAGATTCATCATGTGCCAAAAAGGAAACTCAGTGATATAATCATCTGTTAGGAGTATCTGTGTATAAACTCAATTTATCAATCTGTCATTCCGGCTTGCCGGGAATCATTCTTTAGAGATATTTGATTCCACTTTTTACTAAATGGTTACGGACGCATCCTGTTTTTTATATATTCAGATTAAGTCAATGTTTAGAATTTTTTTGATATTCTTAAAATGCTCATCCAGCGTAAATATCCTGCAGTAATTTTCTGAGGCTATAAGAGCAATGTAACAGTCTGTCAGATTCACAGTAATACCTTTTTTCTTCAGAGAATTCGATAATTTACCTGCCCTAATCCAGGTATCCTGCTGCTGATCAACAATATTAAAGGCGCCAATAAATTCCTCTATAACAGAGATTTCCTTATCAGATTTTGCGCCCTGAATAAGCTCAGCAATAACAATCCTCGGGACATAAACGTCTGCAGTACTTAAGATATCATCAACCCGCCTGGATAACGAAAGGTTTTTGTTTTTAAAATAATCTATCCAGATGGATGTATCTATTAAGACCTTTTTACCTTTCACTGTGTCTTATCTCATCGGCAGATAAATCAAACTTTAATTTGCCTTTCATTGATTTTATCTTTTCAATTTTTCTTCTTTTTAAATATTCATTAATGGCAATTTTTACTGCTGATGCCTTGCTTTTAGCCTTTGTTTCTTTTAAAAGTCTGTTTAATGCTTCTTGTTCTATAGTTATAGTTGATCTCATTTATACCTCCATCTCTATGCGTAATTATGTATATAATTGTTTAAGGCTATTGCACAATTATATACATAATTATTGTGCAATATCAATGATTATTTTTTACTTTTCTTCTGCACCTTTCCTGTCATGGGGACAAAACGCACTCCCCCCATCTGCTCAATCTCAAGTTCCCCCTGCCTTTTTGTTGCAAGCATCAGGGTCTGGTAATAAACAGTGCTGCCCAGCGGGATAATTAATTTTCCTCCTTCTTTCAGCTGTTTAATTAGGGGAGGCGGTATATGGTTTGCAGATGCTGTTACAATAACGGCATCAAAGGGGGCATGCTCCTTCCATCCGAAATAGCCGTCAGCATATTTTATCCTGATATTTTTATATCCAAGTTCTTTGAGTAGTTTGCCGGCGCTCTCCACGAGCCTTTCCCTGATCTCAATTGTATAGACCTCTTTGACAATCTCAGCGAGTACTGCCGCCTGATAACCGGAGCCTGTGCCGATTTCAAGGACCCTGTCAGAAGGCTTGAGTTTTAATGCCTCTGTCATCAGTGCAACAACATAGGGCTGGGATATGGTTTGTCC
>JAZFSN010000140.1:0-10748 GCA_036446195.1 Thermodesulfovibrionia bacterium
TTCAGGTTAATAGAGCTTATTGCCCTTTTGCAGAAAGCACGGCTTGAGCCCAAGCGGATGCGGTTTGTGCATTCACGCATTGGTGAAGAGGCAAAGATGGTTTTAGTCGATGCGGTAAAAAACTCAGGCACATGGCTCAAGATTGAGCCGCCTTTTTATATCTATGAAAAGGGCATAGAATATACTGCTGAGATGAAAAGGGTATATGGGGGATAAATGGCGTACGACTCACGGAACTAAACCCTAAAATATTCATTGGGTGAAACTCTTTTTTGTGAGCCCCTTCGGCAGTTCGAAGAGGGATGAATCAATCTTCTGTTTTTTAACGTCCTGTATCTCGGTTTGAAAGACCTTTTTCCCCATTGAGTATGAAATTGTCCTGACAGGAACACCGGGATATCCCTGCTCTTTTTCCCACTCATCCGATCCGACATTGAATTGGGATGCAGCATCCGGGGAAAGTTCACTCATAAATTCACCCATGCTCTTCATTACCCGGAAGTCTTTCTGTTCGATGCCGAGGCTCTTCCAGGAAGTTGTACAGACCTCTTCGGTTAATTGCCCGCCGTTGTAACCCTCGTACTTATCACACTTCCATTTGCCTATCTTGACACCGGATGCAACTTTTTTAAAGACCGTCTTTTCAGGCTGAGCCGGCATTGCCTTTCCCTTCATCATCTGCTCCATCATTGCCCTCTGTTCAGGGGGCATGTTCTTCATCTGCTCCTGCATCATCCTCATCGCCTCATCCATCTGGCCCTTAATCTTTTTGATGTCTTTTTTGGTCATTTCCATGTAGCTCTTATCTGCTGTATTAATTATCCAGAAAACCTCTTTGTCGCTTCGGAAAATCATAGTGTTGCTCTCACCTTCAGCGCGTGATTCTACCCTCATACCGTTGTCACCTATATACACAGTGCTGGTGCCGGAATCCCGGGGGTCATCAAATGATGTATCGATACTCGTTATGATTACCCCTGCCTCAGCATATGCCATAAACCCTGCCAATAAAATAACCGCAAGCAAAACAGCCTGAAAACGTTTCATGTGACCTCCATATATCAGTTTTTATGTATATAGTTTACTATAGTTGCATAATCTGTTTTTAACAAGCAAATATTTTTAATGACCTCTTATCAGTCATGGCCGTATCCAGGGACATAAGGCGTCAGGTCTATTTTGTTGATAAAGGGGTATAAAGATATTGCAGAGATACCGAAGAGCCAGCGTTATATGGACAGGCCGGAGATCGAGGAAATCTTCCTTTCCAATGCTAATAAAATAAACCTTCAATGCGCAATATGCAATAATTGATTCATGACATAATTGCGGAACGTTCGGAGCCAGGAAATTGAAGCCGGACCTGTCCCCCTCACATGCTTAGCAAATCTATGTATGAATATCAGAAAAATAAACTTTTCTTTGCCCAGATTGCAGATGATATAAAAGAACTGGGCGCCCATGAACTGTCTGAACTCGGTGCGCAGAAAATAAACCCCGAATACAGGGGCATCTATTTCAATGCTGACAAGAAAACGCTTTACCGAATAAATTACTCTTCAAGACTTGTCTCAAGAATACTTGCACCACTGGTATCGTTTAACTGCCGCAATACCGATCAATTGTATAAAAAAGCAAAACAGATAAAATGGACGGATTTTTTCTCCATAGAAAACACATTTGCTATTTTCAGCAATGTATCAAACAGCAAAATAAATAATTCACACTATGCGTCCTTACGTTTAAAAGATGGGATTGTTGATTCATTCAGGGATATGTCAGGGGAAAGGCCTGACATTGACACAAAAAATCCGGATATATGGCTTAACCTCTACATAAGGCATGACAAAGCTATCATAAGCCTGGACACATCCGGTGGCTCTCTTCATCGGCGGGGATATAGAAAGGATTCTGTATCTGCTCCAATGCAGGAAACTGTTGCCGCAGCTATTATCAGATATTCTAAATGGGATGGATCTGTTCCGCTTTATGACCCAATGTGCGGTTCAGGCACTTTGTTGAGTGAAGCGCTGATGCATTACTGCAGGATTCCTTCAGGTATTTTCCGTAAACATTTTGGATTTGAATTTCTATCGGATTATGACAAACCTGTATGGACAAAAATAAAAAAAGACCTTGACCGGCAAATGAGGGATTTACCAAGAGGGCATATCACAGGAAGTGATATATCCTTACAGGCTATTAAGGCAGCGCGGATGAATATCCGGAAACTGCCGCATGGAGAAAAAATAAAGTTAGAAATGCTTGATTTCAGAAAAGGAAATGGACTGGAAAACGGAGTTATTGTCACAAACCCTCCCTACGGCATTCGTATGGGAGAAAGGCAGGAACTTGACCTTCTCTATAAATTATTCGGAGATTTTTTAAAGCAGAAATGCAAGGGCTCTACAGCATACATTTATTTTGGCGAACGGGAATTAATCAAAAAGCTCGGGCTGAGAGCAACGTGGAAAAAGCCTTTGAAATCAGGCGGCCTTGACGGAAGACTGGTAAAATATGAGTTGTTTTAAAAAGCATGGAATATAAAAGCAAAACAAAAAAGAAAAAAGAGGCCATGTCTTTGCAGGTGCTTGGTGAACGGCTTGTAGAATTGCCTGAGGAGCAGATTAATGATATTGATTTGCCGATGGAAATCCACAATGCTGTTAAATTCGCAAAAACAATCAAACAGCGCGGAGCGCTTCGAAGGCAGATACAGTATATCGGTACATTGATACGAAAGATTGATCCCGCGCCTCTCCATGAAGCCCTTTTTAACATTGACCATGGAAATTATAAAAAAGCTGCGGAATTCAAAGTCGCAGAAAAATTGTGCGATGAACTTATTGCAGGAAATACTATGCTTATAGAAGAAATATTAAAAAAATGCTCTGATGCAGACAGGCAGCAATTAACTCAACTTGCCAGAAATGCAAAAAAGGAAGCAGAAAACAATAAACCTCCCAAAGCATTCCGGGCATTATTTTGTTATCTAATGAAAATCAGAGCAGGACAATCTGATTTGTAATGGGTGAACCCCGTTAGAAAAGCTTTGCCTACATCTGAGGTTTACATGCCCTCCTGAGTGAGGCGGGTAAACCTTGGGCATGCGGACAAGCTTATAACGGGAATGCCTGCCTACCATCAGGCAGGTTCCCCGCGGTCTTGCCACGGGGTCAAGCAAGCGAATATGATAAAAAAAGTCCTTACATTAGTGTTACCAGAGGTAACACAACGCAGGGACATTATCTATTTATTACTATTCGTTCACTAATATTCACTAAACGTTCAGGATTCCCTGTGGTCTAGCCACAGGGAAGATCAACATTTTTCATCCCCCTGCTCGACTCGAGCAAGAAGGGGAGCTTTCTAACGGGGTGAACATGGATTATTTCAATTCTACGGTTACTGAAGAAGAAATAAGAAAAGAAAAGAACAAAGCGCGTGAACTCCGGAAAACTCAGTGGTGGAAACAAAAATGCAGTAAAGGAAAATGTTATTACTGCAACAGGGAAACCCCACCCCTGGAACTGACCATGGACCATATTGTGCCTGTCATACGCGGAGGCAAGTCAGCAAAGAACAACATTGTCCCTGCCTGTAAGGAATGCAATAATAAAAAGAAACACTGCCTACTGATTGAATGGGGGGAATACATGGAACGTTTTAAAGAAGAGAAGATTGATTGAGGGTAAAATTACATATATTTTTTTGTCTCTGAAACCAGATCTTCAATCAGTTTTTTTACCGGTACGATTTCATTGCATCTGTATGCATTAGAGCCGGCAAACACAAAACCTTCATCAAGATTGCCTTCCGCTGCATTTGCCAGGGCATTGGCAATACAATAAGGAGCTGTATCAGGATCGCAGGTCTTTAAACACTGATAGTTGCAGGCAATAGGTTGGGTTTTGCCTTTTTGAATGTCCTCAACAAATTTACTTTTAATCACCCTGCCGGGCATGCCAACCGGACTTTTTATAATTACAATGTCCTCTTTTTTGGCGTTCAGGTATGCCTTTTTAAACTTTTCATGGACATCACATTCATCTGTACATACAAAGCGGGTCCCCATTTGCACGCCTGACGCGCCTAATTTAAGCAAATGTGCAATATCCTTACCGTCATAAATTCCTCCTGCAGCAATTACCGGAATCACCGGGTCAAATGTCCTGGCAAGTTCCAAAACTTCAGTGATTATTCCATCAAGTGAAGGGGCTTTTTCTTCGACAACATCCTGAAAATCATATCCAATATGACCGCCTGCTTTCGGCCCTTCAACTATTATGGCATCCGGAAGTTTATCAAAATTCCTTTTCCACTTATTACATATAATTTTTAAGGCTCTGGCTGATGAAACTATGGGGATTAGCTTAATGCCCTTCTTCTCTACAAATTTTGGAAGTTCCAGGGGAAGCCCTGCTCCGGATATAATCAAATCAATGTTTTCATCCACAGAAGCTCTTACTAAAGATTCATAGTTGGAAAGAGCTACCATTGCATTTATGCCGATTATGCCCTTACTCATGCTTTTAGCTTTTCTTATCTCTGTCCTTAAGGTCTCATTATTAATGGTTTCAAATTCTGCGCCGCTCACATCCTCAAATTTTCCCAGGCCGACACTGGCAATTGTGCCCACACATCCTTCGTTGGCAACTGCCGCAGCAAGCCCGGAGCACGACACCCTTACTCCCATGCCACCTTGTATAATCGGAGGGTTAATTGTTAAGTCAGCTAGTTGTAGTGAAGGTAATTTATTTTCCATTTAAAATTCCTTTGTTGGAACTGATCCCGATGTGTTGGGACGACCTTCCCGATTCCATCGGGACGCTCATTTCTAATAGTAAAAAAAGGGCTGTACCTTTTTTACACTTCCTGTCGTTTGCATGGTGGAGCTGATCGGGATCGAACCGACGACCTCTTGAATGCCATTCAAGCGCTCTCCCAACTGAGCTACAGCCCCTCAATTTTGTTTACTGGAAATTCTGATATTAATTCTTCAATAAATATTCGACTCTTTTGTTTCTTTATTGCTAACTCTCTTTTAACTGCTTCAACCCTTGTTTTATATGATTCATAATATAGAAGTTGCCAGGGAATTTTACCCTTAGTTGATTTTGAGTGACTATTATTGTGCCTTTGTATTCGTTCAAGAAGATTCTTGCATTGTCCTATGTAAAATGAACCATCCGACTCGCTCTTAATGATATAAGTAAAGTACATAAGAGTTTTATTCTTACGACCTTCCCGATGCTTCGGGACGCTCTCCTCCGTCCGCCTCAGGCGGAGCGGAGGCTACAGCCCCAACCATTTAGTAAACAGTTCACAGCTGACAGTTAACAGTTGTCAGTAAAACATAAAAACACCTAATCTTAACCGACTATAAAATAACACATTCCATTATCTGATTTCTATAGGGCGTTGCGGGATTGTTAGTCCCTGATGGGACTCTAAAGTAAGGATTTTCTTTATTATTACATTCGCTCCCGCTGGTCACTCGTCATTGTAAGGTGCATTGTCTGTTTAGGGTCGGTATTTTTTTATATGGCTGTTTAGTTTTTCATTGCTTTCTCTTTGGATTTAATCAATCAAACAAAAAATTATTTGAAATAGGTATTTGAAAAACACTATTGGCAGAATCGCTACAGTGAATAATCTGCCGGTTCTACGGCTATTCCCAAAGACAAATTTATTTAAGGATTCCCAGAAACAATAACGCCAGGCTATAAATTCCCATAATTATTATCTTTTCTCTTTATCCCCTTAAAATGCCCTGCAGCTTTCCTTTTTTTCAGACAAAGCATAGCATAAATTTTTTTTAAGATATGAATTATTTTACACATATACTATGATATTGCATGTAATACAACAAGTCTTTATCATCACTATAAAATCTACGAAAAATAATTGCCTGAGTGAACGTTTGAATTTGTAAGTATGTTATATATAATAAAACGTTAATCCTGTTTCAGTAATGTTTTTTTTACATATCTGACCTGTTATCAAGGGAGGTTTTTATGGAGGACTTGAAAAGTTCAGAGCCATGGAGGGTTTTCAGAATTCAATCTGAGCTTGTTGAAGGCTTTGAGACACTTCACAACCTGGGTTCTGCTGTATCTATATTCGGAAGTTCCAGGATGGAACCCGGTTCTTACCACTATGAAAAGGCCTTTGAACTTGCGAAAAGACTCTCAGACGATGGGTTTTCCGTGATTACCGGCGGAGGCCCCGGTATTATGGAAGCAGCAAATAAAGGAGCAAAACTCGGGAAGAGCAAATCAGTAGGGCTAAACATTGAAATTCCGTCAGAACAGGAAGCAAATATTCATCAGGATATATCACTGTCATTCAGGTATTTTTTTATTAGAAAACTTATGTTTGTCAAATATGCTTTTGCGTTTATTATATTCCCGGGTGGCTTTGGCACTCTGGATGAGGCCTTTGAGGCACTTACACTTTCGCAGACAAACAAGATTGAGTCTTTTCCAATAATATTTTTTGATTCTAAATTCTGGAGTCCTATGGTTGACTGGCTTAAGTCAACCCTTATTCCTCTGGGGACCATTTCTTCCGAAGACCTTGGCATATTTTCCGTAGTGGATGATATTGAAGGTGTCTGCAGAATTCTGGAAAAATTCAGAAACAAAACTTAGATTAAACAGCTATAGGATATAAGGTTGATTGTAACCACGTCGATGGTTCTGCCCCTTGTAAGCCGAAAGCCCCGCTTTGAAAAAATACATTTATTCCTGACAGTTAGAAGCCGGTATGTATTTTTGTTTGGGCTTATTATAAAAATAGACCTGATCCCGGTACTGACTCCGCACTAAACTGTATATTCTTTTATTTTTAAGAAGTCGGGTTCTTAAAAAATCAGGTCATATAAGTTATGTTGATGATAAATACACCTTAAAAAGGTATAATAATATACTAAAATGATATAATAATATAAAATCAGGTTGAAATACTAAATATAATAATATATGTTATAATAATATTAACAAATATAAGGT
The DNA here is from genome assembly GCA_036446195.1 of Thermodesulfovibrionia bacterium. Classification (GTDB taxonomy): domain Bacteria; phylum Nitrospirota; class Thermodesulfovibrionia; order UBA6902; family BMS3Bbin08; genus JAZFSN01. Next base: position 7,014 of record JAZFSN010000140.1, read on the forward strand.
TTAGGCAGGAATTCAAGGTCAGAAGATTCAGGCATAAGTAAAAAGGAGGTTACCCTTCCTGTTCAACAACCGATGGGAGAGAAAACGACGTGCATGAGTATGGAAAACTGATTACAATCTTGATAGCAGATGACGATGATGATGACTGTCTTATGGCTAAAGAGGCATTACAGGAGGCCCGTTTGATAAATGATCTCCGCTTTGTTGAGGATGGAGAGGAACTGATGGACTATCTGCACCATCGCGGCAAGTACGCTGATGTCAGCAATTCACCGCGGCCCGGCCTTATTCTGCTTGACCTGAACATGCCAAGGAAGGACGGGCGACAGGCACTGAATGAGATAAAAGAAGACCCTGATCTACGGCAGATTCCAATCGTGGTGCTGACGACATCAAAGGCAGAGGAGGATATCTACCGCACATATAACCTTGGGGTGAATTCATTCATTACCAAACCAGTGTCCTTTGAAGGGCTGGTGGATGTAATGAAGATACTGGCAAAATACTGGTTTGGGATTGTACATCTGCCGAACAGGAGAGAAGGGGAATGACATGAAGGGGAAACACATACGTATACTTCTTGTTGATGATGAAAAAGATGACTATGTGATAATTCGTGATCTGCTCACTGAAATTGAAGGGACGAGGTATGATATTGAGTGGACGAAAAGCTATGACGCTGCATTAGAAACTGTGGAGCGCAATGAACATGATGTGTATCTTTTTGACTATCGGTTAGGCAAACGGACCGGACTGGAACTTCTGCGTGAGGCTATTGCGAGGGGATGCAGACCACCGATAATTCTAATAACCGGACAGGGTGACCACGACGTGGATATTGAAGCTATGAAGACTGGGGCTTTTGATTACATGGTTAAGGGAGAGATTAGCGCACCCCTGCTTGAGCGGTCCATCCGTTATGCCATTGAGCACAAACGGGCTGAGATAGAGAGAGAAAAAATTATCCTTGAACTTCAGGATGCCCTCGCAAAGGTAAAAACATTATCCGGCCTGCTTCCTATCTGTGCTTCCTGCAAAAAGATACGCGATGACAAAGGTTATTGGAATCAGATTGAGGCATATATTGCAGAACATTCTGATGCTGAATTCAGCCATGGAATCTGTCCGGGATGTGCTAAAAAAATTTATCCAAAATTTGTAAACAGCAGTGAGTAAGAAACAAAACTTCCGGCCTTTTCTTTAATCCACACTTCATCAACATGGTTTTCACTGCAAAACATCATTAAAAACAGTAGGTTCTGAAATCTTCACTATTTGCTTGACATACACAACATATTGTGGTTTAATCTCCTATGACCTCTAAATAGGGGGTAATTTATGCTAATAGCAGTTCTTCATGAGACATGGAATTACAGGACACAAGCAATATCAGGAATACCGGTTTTTATACCAGAACTGAAAAATAATTTATAAAGATTTATAGAAAGGAGGGGTTATGGAACAACTGGTTTCATCAAAATTCAATATCAGCCCCAATGCATTAAAGGTTCTTGAAAAGAGGTATCTGAGGAAGAATGAAGAGGGTAAGACCGTTGAAATTCCTGAAGAAATGTTCAGAAGAGTTGCAAAGAATATTGCATCGGTAGATCTGAATTACGGCAGGTCTAAATCAGATGTTGAATATGTAGAAGAAAAATTTTATAACCTGATGATGTCATTAAAATTTTTACCTAACAGCCCTACCATGATGAATGCAGGGAGAAGGCTTGGTCAGCTCTCTGCATGTTTTGTTCTTCCAGTGGATGATTCAATGGAGTCTATTTTTGAGGCTGTAAAAAATGCCGCAATGATACATAAGTCAGGGGGAGGCACGGGTTTTTCATTCTCAAAGCTCAGACCAAAGGGCGATATTGTGGGCTCAACAAAAGGAATCTCGTCCGGTCCTATTTCTTTTATGACAGTTTTTGATGCCGCAACCGAGGCAATAAAACAGGGTGGAACAAGAAGGGGCGCAAACATGGGCATACTGCGTGTAGACCATCCTGATATCCTTGATTTTATTACAGCGAAAGACAATAACAACAAGCTCAATAATTTCAATCTCTCGGTTGCTATAACCGATGTATTCATGAAGGCGCTTAAAAGAGATGAGGAATATGATTTGATAAATACCCATATCGGCAAACCCGTGCGCAGGCTTAAGGCAAGGGACGTATTTAATCTGATAGTAAATCATGCATGGAAAAACGGAGAGCCAGGCATTATATTTCTGGATAAAATAAATCAGGGCAACCCTACACCCCAACTCGGGCAAATAGAGAGCACAAATCCCTGTGGTGAGCAGCCGCTTATGGCTTACGAGTCCTGTAATTTGGGTTCTATTAATCTTTCCAAATTCGTAAATGGGAATAATGGCGCAAGGCTCGGGAGTAAAACATACCGGACTGATACGCGAATAGACTGGAATGATTTAAGAAAAACAGTCCATCTGGCTGTTCACTTCCTGGATAATGTTATTGATATTAATAAATATCCGCTGAAAAAAATAGAAGAGACAACAAAGGCAAACAGGAAAATAGGGCTGGGGGTAATGGGCTGGGCTGACATGCTTATTCGGCTTGGAATTCCCTATAACTCTGAGGAGGCGTCAAGGCTTGCAACAGAGGTCATGAGGTTTATCCAGACGGAGGGCAGAAAGAAATCTACGGCTCTGAGTGAAAAAAGGTGCCCCTTCCCAAATTTTAACAAGAGTATTTACAAGGGAAAGATGAAGCTTAGAAATGCCACAATTACAACTATTGCTCCAACCGGAACCATCTCAATAATTGCAGGGTGCTCAAGCGGGATAGAGCCTCTGTATGCAGTGTCTTATGTGAGGAATGTACTTGAAGGCACAAAACTATATGAGGTTAACCCTTATTTTGAGGAAATAGCCAGAGAAAGGGGTTTCTGGAACAGGGAGCTTGTAGAGGGGATTGCTGAAAAAGGCAGTCTTCAGGATTTAAGCGATATACCTGATGATGTAAAAAAGACATTTGTAACTGCGCATGATATATCTCCGTTTGACCATATAAGGATGCAGACCGCATTTCAGAAATATGTTGATAACGCAGTCTCCAAAACAGTTAACTTCTCTCATAATGCAACCCCGAAAGACGTTGAAGATGCATATTTACTTGCATATAAACTTAGATGCAAGGGCGTTACTGTCTACAGGGACGGCTCAAGGGAAGAACAGGTGCTTTCTACAGGAAAGGCAAAAGTTGATTACGAGGTAAAAAGTACCGGACACGGACAAAAAATAGTGCCCAGGAAGAGACCAGAGACGAACAAAGGAACAACAAGGCTCATGAAAACAGGCTGTGGGCATTTATATGTGACCATAAATGAGGATGATGATGGGAATCTCTTCGAACTCTTCACTCATATGGGAAAGGCAGGTGGCTGTGCATCAAGCCAGGCGGAGGCAATAGGGAGGCTTGTGAGCCTTGCATTCAGAAGCAATATAGAACCTGTTGAGGTTATGAAACAGCTTAAGGGAATAACCTGTCACAGTCCTGCGTGGGCGAATGGCGGAAAGATATCTTCCTGCTCTGACGCGCTGTCCAAGGCGATAGAAAGATACACGCAAATACACGATAAGGACAATGGTAATGGTTCAGATGGTCAAATTAAACCGATGTTTATTGTTGGTGCATGCCATGAGTGCGGTGGGGCTGTAGCGCATGAAAGCGGGTGCGCAGTCTGCAGAGACTGCGGATTTACAAAATGCAT
>JAZFSN010000141.1:0-14292 GCA_036446195.1 Thermodesulfovibrionia bacterium
GGTTTTAGTTATAATCGGGCGTTTTAGCCCAATATATACAGCAATTAATTTTGTAAATAAAAATTGACAAACTCGTAATAAATCCTGAAAAGCAGTTTTTTGTCATTCCCGTGTCAGCCCCGGCTGATCCGCTGAGGCGGAAAAACGAGAATCCAGTTTTTTAAAATAGTTACATGTTTCCTGGATACCCGCTTTCGCGGGTATGACGACTTTTTACGAATGTATCAAAATTAGGTTCTTTCGTAAAAAAGTTGAAATCAACTGACTAATCTGTCATTCCCGCTTGTCGGGAATCCTTCCTGTTTGCCCCTGTACCGTCATGGTACGGGGCTTGTCAGGTCGGAGCGACTCTTCGCGAAGACTCGCTTCGAGAATCGTAAGGCACCCCTTCTTTCCCCCTTCCTTGTTTCCACAAAGAAAACAGGGGTACAAAGAAAGATTCCGGTTCCCGATAATGTCGGGACAGGCAAGCCGGAATGACACAACATGCGCAATAATTTATGACGCCGTATATAAAACACGAAAGAGGGAAAAATTACGAAGATATCTTTTTACTTTTTTTAAAAGTTAAACCTTTATTTTCAGTCAAACCGTGTTTATTAATTTTTCTAAACAGTGCCCTTCTGCTTATGCCGAGTATAGTCGCCGCCTTTGTTTTGTTGCCGCCGGTGGTTATAAGCACCTGCTGGATAAAGTTCTTCTCTGAATTATTAAGTGAAAGATTTGCGGTAGTTTCTGTTCTTAGTTCTTTTATATATACAGGTAAGTCCTCAGGCCTTATAAAATTGGCAGTGGTAACAAGCACAGCCCTTTCAATGACATTCTCAAGTTCTCTTATGTTCCCCGGCCAGTCGTAGGACATAAGAAGACTCTGAGCAGGTCTTGTTATACCGAACACCTTTTTCCCGGTCTTTTCCTTTAGCCTGTTGAGAAAGAAGCGGCACAACAAAGGAATGTCCTCTTTTTTTTCCATTAAAAGAGGTAATTTAATCGTTATAACCGCAAGTCTAAAATATAAGTCTTCACGAAAACGTCCTATCTTCATTTGTTTATGCAGGTTGACATTTGTAGCGGCAATGACCCTGCATTTAGCCTTCATTGGCTGAATGCTTCCAACACGCCTGAATTCACCATCATGAAGAACTCTTAAAAAATGTGGCTGAAAACTTAAAGGCATATCTCCGATTTCATCGAGGAATATTGTTCCACTTCCCGCAGCCTCAAAAAGCCCCTTTTTATCTGAAACAGCCCCTGTATAAGCCCCTTTTACATGGCCAAAGAGCTCGCTTTCTATAAGGGCGTCCACAAACCCACTGCAATTGCATGCAATAAAAGGCTCCCTTGATACAGAGCTTAAGCTGTGAATGGCTTTTGCTAACACCTCTTTGCCTGTTCCTGTCCCCCCTACAATTAATATAGTACTGTAGTATGGAGCTATGCGTCTTATAAGCTGAAAAATGTCAAGCATAATTGGATTTTTGCTCACCATGCCGGCAAACACATATTTTTCATGAAGGGCTGTTTCTATTTGATAGGTTTCCTTGCGGATGTTAGCAATCTCTTTTATTCTTCCTATTGTTTCTCTAAGTCTGTTTAGTTCAACAGGTTTACCAAAGCAGGCGGTAACACCACTTTTTATCGCCTCAATAGCTTCGGCATTATCCTTTCTTGTTCCTATGCCTATGATTTCTATGCGCGGGTCTAATTCCTTGATGTTTTTTATTGTCTGGCCGATAGTATCGCTACAGGAACTGCAATCGTAACAATTAAGAAAAATAACATGGAAAACTCCCCTGGCCACTTCCTCTAAGAGAAGCTCTTTTTCAGGAAGGTCATAAATCTCAAAATCCTCTTCCAGAAGAAGTTTTCTAATCTCTTTAGCAATATCAGCATCTATCAGGGCCTTAAGATTCATAAATATATCCGTCCGATATAATTATTCTTTGAGAAACAAGGTTTGTCAACCTAAAAATAAATTTACGGAACAGTAAATCACAAGGAAAAATAAACATGATACAGAATATATGACTGCCTCTTTTAATAACTTCAATATCATGCTAAAATGTATATTGATTCAGCTGTGTGATTTTTTCCCTAAAACATCAAGACATCTGATTACAGACTAAAAGACTCAAAAGATATTATTTGCCCGGATGAACACCAGGTAATTTATGGATTAAAGTAAATGTAGTAATTGTCACTGGAATTTGTATAATAAAAAACCATAATCGGTTTACAATATGATAAATAAAATCAAAAAAGCCGTATTTCCTGCGGCTGGACTGGGAACAAGATTTTTACCGGCAACTAAGGCGTCTGCAAAAGAAATGCTTCCGATTGTTGATAAGCCAATGATACAGTATGCGGTTGAAGAGGCAGAAAGGTGCGGTATTAAGGAGTTTGTGATAATTACCGGCAAGGCCAAAAGGGCGATTGAAGACCATTTTGATTCTGCGTGGGAACTTGAAGAAAATCTAAAGAAAAAAGGGAAACAGGCCCTCCTCAGAGAAATTAAACGGCTTAACAATTTTCAGTTTGCCTATATAAGGCAAAAGGCGCCGCTTGGACTTGGCCATGCAATATTATGTTCAAAGCCTTTTGTAAAGGATGAACCTTTTGCGGTAATTTTAAGTGATGATATTATAGATCCTGATGACAGGCTCCTTGAAGAAATGATGCTGCTTTATGAAGAATATCAGGCCACAATACTTGCCCTTCAAAGGGTTCCCAGGGCAGAGATACACCGTTACGGCATTATATCAGGCAATGAAATAAAGAAAAACTTTTTCCAAATAGATAACATGGTTGAGAAACCCGAACCCTCTTCGGCTCCTTCTGATATTGCGATTATAGGCAGGTATATCCTTACTCCGGATATTTTCCATTCCATTGAGAAAACTCCTTTGGGAAAGGGCGGAGAAATGCAGCTGACAGATTCACTTAAAACAATGTTAAAAAAGAGGCCAATTTATGGTTATCTTTTCGAGGGTAAAAGATACGATGCCGGGGATAAGATCGGATATCTTAAAGCTACCGTAGAACTTGCATTAAAACATCCGCAAATTATGGATGAGTTTAAAGAATACCTGTTATCCAGGATATTGGATATTAAAAAGGAGGACAATGGCTAATTTGGAGATAAAGGAAGAAATTGCAACGGAAATTCCAACTTCACTGCCTATTCTGCCTGTCAGGGACATGGTTTTTTTCCCTTATATGATTCTTCCGCTTTTTGTTGGAAGGGAAATATCAATCAGAGCGGTTGACCATGCCATTGCAGGCAACAAGATGATATTGCTTGAAACGCAAAAGGACGTAAATGTTGAATCACCCACGGTTGATGACCTCTACAATGTAGGTACAGTTGGAACTATTCTGAGGGTACTGAAAATTCAAGATGGAAGACGCAAGATTCTTGTACAGGGGCTTGCAAAGGCGAAGGTTATCAGATATACCCAGACCAAGCCATTTTTAATAGGTGAGTTCGAGAAAATTAATGACGATAAAATTTCAGAATTAACCATTGAAGATGAGGCGCTTATGCGCAGTGTAAAAGAACAGATGAATAAATCTGTGGCGCTGGGTAAATCACTCCTGCCTGACGTTATGGTTCTTATTGATAATGTTGAAGAGCCCGGAAAACTTACTGATTTAATAGCTTCAAATCTTGGCCTAAAAACTGAACAGGCTCAGGAAATATTAGAAATGAGAAACCCCGTATTGCGGCTTAAAAAAATAAGTGAAATCCTGAACAGGGAAATTGAACTGCTTCTTGTGCAGCAGAAAATTCAATTAGACGCCAAGGGTGAGATAGATAAGACCCAGAGAGAGTATTTCCTCAGAGAGCAGTTAAAGGCAATACAGAAAGAGCTCGGAGATATAGATGAACGGGCAGAGGAAATCCGTGAACTAAGGGAAAAGATAGAAAAAATAAATATGCCGGAGAATGTAGAGGAAGAGACGCTGAAGCAGGTCAAGCGTCTTGAAAAAATGCATCCTGACAGCGCTGAAGCCGGGACCATAAGGACCTATGTTGACTGGCTTATTGAACTTCCATGGGCAATCAGCTCACAGGATAATCTTGAATTAAAAGCTGCAAAGAAAGTCCTGGATGAGGATCATTATGACCTTGAACGTGTAAAAGAAAGGATACTTGAGTACCTGGGGGTCAGAAAGCTTAAAGCGAAAATGAAGGGGCCTATTTTGTGTTTTGTGGGTCCCCCCGGAGTGGGCAAAACGTCTCTTGGTAAATCCATTGCAAGGGCGCTTGGAAGAGAATTTTTCAGAATGTCTCTTGGCGGAATGAGAGATGAGGCAGAGATCAGAGGCCACAGAAGGACATATGTAGGGGCTTTACCGGGGAGGATAATTCAAGGCATTAAAACAGCAGGTAAGAACAATCCTGTATTTATGCTTGATGAAGTTGACAAAATTGGCATGGATTTCAGGGGCGACCCTGCCTCTGCATTGTTAGAGGTACTGGATCCCGAACAAAATTTTGCTTTTGCAGATCACTACCTGGGTGTTCCTTTTGACCTGAGCAATGTTATGTTTATAACAACTGCAAATCTTATAGAGAATGTGCCTTCCCCCTTGAGAGACAGGATGGAGATAATAAACCTTTCAGGTTATACAGCAGAGGAAAAACGCGGAATAGCAAAGAATTTTTTAATCCCCAAACAGTTAGACGAACACGGTATTACACGGACAAACATAAAAATTAATGATAGTGCATTATTGCAGATAATTACTCATTATACAAGAGAGGCCGGCGTTAGAAATCTTGAGCGCGAGATAGCGACCCTCTGTAGAAAGGTTGCCAGAAAGATTGCCGAAGGTAAAGACAAGAGTTACCATATTTCAGCGGGTAATCTTTCTAAATACCTTGGCGTCCCTAAATTTCTTCCGGAAGAAGAAATGGAAAAGGATGAGATTGGGGTATCAACCGGACTTGCATGGACAGAAGCAGGAGGAGATATAATTTACGTAGAGGCGACAATGATGAAGGGGAAAGGCAACCTTATTCTTACAGGCCAGCTTGGAGACGTAATGAAGGAATCAGCGCATGCGGCTTTGAGCTATGTCCGCTCAAGGGCCGAATCTCTCGGTATCAGCAGTGACGTCTTCTCCAAGAATGATATTCATATTCATGTCCCGGCGGGGGCAACTCCCAAAGACGGTCCTTCGGCAGGCATAACCATGGCTACTTCGATTGCTTCTGTGTTCACAGGCAGGCCTGTCAAGAAAAGTTCTGCGATGACAGGTGAGGTAACCCTTCGCGGAAGGGTGCTTCCAATCGGCGGATTAAAAGAAAAAACCCTTACGGCAAAGAGAATGGGCATTAAGAAGATAATTATGCCCAAGAGAAACGAAAAGGATCTCGAGGATATACCTAAATATATTAAAAAAGATATGGAGTTTATAACTGTGGATACCATGGACGAGGTATTGAAAAATGCCCTTGAAAAGGACTCTGTGAGGACAAAGGGCACTTAAAAGATGCTTGTGTTCATATTGTGAAGACTAAAAGTTCCTGTTGCGCAATAAACCCTCAACTAAATCCAAATGTTAAAATCCAAATATCAAATTAATATCAAATGACCTGATGCCAGATTTTTTTGGCATATAGATTTTAATAACTGATTTGGTATTTTAGCTTTGACATTTTATTCCCGGGTTTATCAATGGCTAAAAAACATACCGCTAAAAAAAACATGCGGCTTTCAGAGCTTGGAGAGTTTAGTCTCATAAAGCATTTCCGGTCTAAATGTGCGGATACTTCAACTGAAATTCTTAAAGGCATTGGTGACGATGCTGCTGCTATAGAGATTTCAGCAGATAAGACCCTTGTTACCTCTGACATGATGCTTGAGGGAATACATTTTGACCTTTCTTGCTCGACTTTCTATCAACTCGGGTGTAAAATTCTCGCTGTAAATATCAGTGATATATTTGCAATGGGAGGCAAACCGGGATATTTTCTTCTCAGTCTCGGAATACCCGGGACATATACCTTTAAAAACATTAAGGAGCTTTATTCAGGCTTAATGAAAATCGCTAAAAAATACGGCGTAAAAGTTATAGGTGGGGACACCTGCGCCTCAAAGCACAGACTGGTGCTGAGTGGAACTCTTATCGGATATGCTGGCAGGATTATAACCCGTTCCGGAGCCAGAAACGGTGACGGTGTTTTCGTAACAGGCACCCTGGGTGATTCAGCAATGGGACTTATGCTTTTAAAGAAGCTGGGCAGACAAATACACTTTGAAGGACGAGGGACGAGGGACAAGGGACGAAAGATAAGGCTTAAAGACCGTTCTTTACCCATTACCCCTAACCTCTTACCTCTTATCAAGAGACATTTAATGCCAGAGCCTATACCTTTAGAAAAGACTTCCGGTATAACGTCAATGATAGATGTCAGCGACGGGCTTCTCATGGATTTAAGTCATATATGTGAAGAAAGTAAAGTGGGCGCGGTAATTTATAAGGACAGGATTCCTGTATCCAGAGAACTTGTGAAGGCTGCAAAAGTCCTGGGCGTAGATCCGGTTAGTATTGCATTAAAAGGCGGAGAAGACTATGTTTTATTATTTACATCACCGTCAGAAATCATAACAGATTCTGTCCGGATAGGAGAGATAATCAAAAAAGGGCGTTTTCTTGTAGATTCAGGAGGTAGAAAAACTACTTTTAAGGCTGAAGGATATGAACACTTTAAAGAAACGCAGATGACCACAGATAAAATGCAATAGCGACCAACGGGAGCGAATATGATAAAAAAACTAGTCCTTACATTAGTGTTACCTCTGGTAACACAACGCAGGGGAATTATCTATTTATTAATATTCGTTCACTAAACGTTCAGGGTTTCCAAAGGGAACATCAAAATCACAGATAATCGCAGATATATCTGTGATCATCTTGCCAATAATCAGTGATCATCTGTGATTATTTTAAAGATTTAAAATAATGGCATTTAGAGATAAAATCAGGGGGGTATTAGAGGTAAGAGATACTCCTCATCGTATTGCCATCTCTTTTGCCGTCGGCATATTCTGGGGTTTATCTCCCCTGCTGGGTCTTCACATGATAGGGGCTTTTTCAACGGCCTGGCTTTTCGGTCTTAACAGATTTGTTGCTATTGCAGGTGTGTGGATCATAAATCCGTGGACTATAATCCCCATATATTCATTCAGCCTGTGGTTTGGAGCCAGGCTCATTGGAATGAAAACGATTCTGCCGGAAATCGATTGGAACAATATAGCATTTATACACCTTATGAATAAACTAAAAGGTCTTTTTTTGCCTTTTTTTGTGGGTACTTTTGTTATAGGCGCTGTCTCGGCAATAATAAGTTATTTTATTATCCATGCTGTATTAATCAAGTACAAAGACAGAAAAGGAAATAGTATTAAAGATGTCGCATAGGCTTACCAGACTCCACATACTGCTTTTTATACTGACCTTTATTACAACACTTCTTGCCGGTGCTCTGAATGCAGGAGTGATACCATGGCAAAATCCGGAAAAGATTTATCTTGGGCTTCCATTTTCTTTGACTCTCCTTCTTATTCTCCTTACACACGAACTGTCGCATTACTTTATGTCGCGCAGGAACAAGGTATCTGTCACACTCCCCTTTTTTATTCCTTTTCCCAATTTAATCGGCACCTTGGGAGCTATTATAAAGATGAAACCCCCGATTTTCGACAAACGGTCGCTTATGGAAATCGGAGCTGCGGGCCCCATAGGGGGGTTCATAGTTGCCGTTATTGCCGTTATTATAGGGCTTGCTTATTCCGACATTAAGCCGGCAGAGGAATTACACAGCGGTATTTCTCTCGGGAGTTCCATACTGTTTTCCCTGCTTACAAAAATAGTTCTCAACATCGAACCTGAAAAATACGATGTATTGCTTCATCCCGTTGCCTTTGCAGGATGGATTGGCCTTCTTGTCACATCGCTTAATTTACTGCCAATAGGTCAGCTTGACGGAGGTCATATCTCATATGCCTTATTTGGAGAGAAGCATCAATGGATTTCAAAGGTGACAATACCAATCCTTCTTGTCCTTGGTATCGTGTACTGGTTCGCCTGGATAATCTGGGCGTTCCTCATAATATTAATAGGATACAGGCATCCGCCCGTAGTTTACCCGCATATACAGTTAGGCATGGAAAGGAAGATGATCGGATGGGCCTGTTTTATAATTTTTATTCTTACCTTTACCCCGAAGCCCATAAGCGGGATATAGAATTCTTAAATCAAAAGTTAAAATGTTTTATGCATCCTGAAACATCTTGACTGATATTTGATTTTTGCATTTCCATCTCAGCCCCTTCCTTCGTATTTCTTCATCCTCCAGTACTCTGCGTTGAGGGTCTCTACAACATAATCTATTCTGCGTGTCCTTATCAGTTTTGCAAGTGCATGGACCAATACTTTTGGATGCCTGAAAATAATAGAAAAAAGTATAGAGTAAAAACTTATGTTCCCTGAATTCCTGAGATAATTTCTTGCAAAAAAATGGTTCTGCAGTTTCCTGCGGATGTCCCTGAGTTCTCCTTTGCCAAAGGTGATTGCCAATAGAGGAAGTTCCGGCTGTCTGTGCGCCCATATTTCGGAAAAAGGCAGATCAGGGTCAAGCCAGCCATTTTTAATAGCCATATCATAAATATCTGTTCCCGGATAAGGGGTAAGAAAATAAAAAGCAGTATAATCGGCCCGTATCTCTTTTGCCAGATTAAAGCTCTGCTCAATGTCATACCTTGTCTCATCAGGGCTGCCGATTATAAAGGTTGCCAGTGTTCTTATGTCCAGATTCCTGCAAAGCTGAAAAGAATTTTTTATCTGTTCGGTCCTGTCCCCATGCCCCCCCTTGCCCAATACCTTGAGGATTTTCTCAGAGCCGCTTTCGACTCCAAAGTCAAGCTGTACAAGGCCGGAGCCCTTCATTATCCTCATCAGCCCTTCATCTGTCTGGTCAACTCTTGACTGACAGGCCCATTTAATGTCAAGGTTCCTTTGCTTTATTTCGTTACAAAATTCTCTAACCCATTTAGGACTCAATGTAAAGGTGTCATCGCAAAAATAAATTCCTTTTATACTGTATGTTTTGCGCAGGTGCTCTATTTCATCAACTACGTTTTTAACAGAGCGCCTTCTTGTCTTCCTTCCAAAGATGTTGTGGCTGCCGCAATAAATACATTTAAACGGACAACCTCTGCTTGTAACAACAGTGGTCTGGTTTTTATCAGCACACCCCCTTATAATTCCGGGCGGCATGAGATAGGGCTCCATATCTATTAAATGACGTGCGGGAAATGGGATGGTGTCAAGGTCTTTTATCATTTCCCTTCTACCATTGTCTATTATTTTTCCCTTCTCACGGTAGATGACACCCTTTATGCCAGCCAGGCTTTCCTTTTTCTGAAGTTTCTCGCATGCTTCTACTATTGTCTCCTCTCCCTCTCCAACCACCAGGAAATCTACATCAAACTCATCGAATGTTTCCTGAGGCTTAACTGTTGGATGAACTCCTCCGCAACAGTAAGTCACATCAGGCAGTTCCTGCTTTAATTTTTTCATAAGGTTAAATGCTCTCTGATAGCCTACTGTCAGGAAACTTAAGCCTATCAGGTCAGGTCCGAACTCTTTTATTTCATTAATGATAGTATCGTGATATTCAGGGTCTGCATCATAGAGCTGAACCTGATGACCCGCCTTCTCAATGACACTGGCAATATACATCAAGCCCAGGGGAGGGACAACATTATTGCCGTCCAGGACCTGCGAATTAACTAATGTGACTTTCATACGGTTGTTCACCACTGCATTTTTTAAATTAGATTTTTTAGCTGTACCTTTCACTTTTAATCTTCTATGGTTTTGGCTTGGTGCCTTTTAACGTGACAGAATAAAAATCAAGGTAATCGACTTTTTTATAGAGATAATTTCTGCTTGATTCTACATCGGGAAAACCGGCATTTTCAGCAATCTCCTGAAACCTCCTATCTGTCAATGCGCCGGATATACATGCACTCCACAGCTCTTTATCCCTTTTCATATATCCCGGAACAGGTTTGCTCGAAACAATATCGGAAATAATGAACCTGCCGCCAGGTTTTAATATTCTAAAAATCTCTTCAAGAACCTGTGTCTTGTCCTCGGTCAGGTTAATAACACAATTTGATATTACAAGGTCAACTGAATTGTCTTCAGCGGGCAATGCCATAATATTCCCTTTTCTGAACTCAACCACGTTATAGCCCAGAACCTCTGCAACTTTCTGAGCGTTCCTTGTCGCCGCTTCAACCATTTCATCGGTCATATCCACGCCGATTATTTTCCCGTTTCTTCCCAGTTTTTTTGCAGCAATAAAGCAGTCAATCCCGCCACCTGAACCAAGGTCCAGAACAGTCTCTCCTTTTCTGATATTTCCCAGGGCCGCCGGATTACCGCACCCGTAAGATACCCTGAGGACCTCATCAGGAATATGTTCTAAGTCCTTTGGGTCATAGCCTGTCGGACAGTAATAATTTTTCTCAGGTGTTTTAGCGGCCTCTGTAAATTTTTTCTTCACGGTTTTTGTAACATGTCCCTTTACCTCGGGTTTGCACACAGCATCCTCGTCCTCAATATCAACTGAAAGCACACAGGAACAATGGTAGCACCCAACCTCAAAATTACTATCAATCGTTTTGATGCCGCTACCCAAATGAGATGGGAGTTTTGCATCCATAGCATTTAAGACAAGCGGAGCAGAATATCCGTATCCGTTTTGTGGAAGAACTCCTTCAGAGGCCAGTTCCCACAGGATATCCTCAAATAATGACTTGTATGTAGAACAATAAGGGTCTTGAGCTTTGATAGAGCCCCTGCCATTATCAAACTCGCTTGCATAATAGCTATGAGAGGTGCATCCGCCGCCGCAGAAGTACTTTAGATAGCATAAACTGCATTCAGTTTTCTTCTGAACACTGTTCTCCCTGAAACGCGTCATAACATTTGAATTTAACCATATATCTTTCAGTGATTTTTTCCTTACCGAGCCTGCATCAAACTGCCTGTCACCGTTAAAAGAGGCACAGGGATAAACATGCCCGTCTGAGTTGACACAAACCTTCTTGTAACAATTGTTGCAGAGATCATTTTTCCTTCCCCTTTTGGCACGCGCCCGAACCTTTAATGATTCCGCATTATCCAGAATAATCTTCTGATCTTTATATGCCCTTCTCAGCTTTTTCATTGCCAGTGTAATTTTATCCGGCGGTACATATAACTCGTTTAAATTGTCTGCCCCACGGCCTTTAGCATGCATCCAGAGTATATTATGTTCCTTCAGTCCAAGTTTCGACAGGAATCTGGATATATCTTCAATATTTTTTTCATTGTATTTATTGAGCGCTGTTGAAACAATCGGTGTTATGCCTATACCAATAAGTTTTTTTATCCCTTTTACTACCTTGTCAAAATTGCCTTTGCCGCGGAGCCTGTCATGTATTTCGGCATTGGGACCCTCCAGGCTTACTTGAATCACAAGTTTAGGCCCCTTAATTTCCTCCATGGCCGATATTTTTTTATTATCAAAAAGGGTAGCATTCGTGAGGATAATTAACTCGCAGTTTTTCTCTTTTGTAATGTATTTAATAAGCTCAAAAATATCGTCCTTTATAAATGGTTCTCCACCGGTAATATAAAATCGTTTAACGCCTAACACTACGGCTTCATCTACTAATTTTTTTATCTCTTCGGTTGTTAATTCCTCTTCAAGCTCTTTCCCGGCGCTTACCAGACAGTGCCTGCATCTGAGATTGCAGGCAAGGGTAGTATATATCCATAGTTCTTCAAGTTTATCGGGAGCAATTACCTTACTTCTGCCTTTATATTCAGGCCTTTCAATCTTGGTATTTGATACAAACTCCAACAATCCTGCTGCACTGAGAAATTCCGAAACTTCAAGGTTTACCTGCTCTTCATCGGATCTTTTATATTTTTTGCATACAGCATTCTGTATGTCCGATAATGTATGTTTGCCGTCACAAAGTTTAAGGATCTCTGACCCCGTTAGGTTTATGCTAATCCAGTTCGGTGATTCAGGGTCAATTAGAAGATATACTCCGTTTTTTCTTTTTTGAATAAACTGAGGGGAATACAAGAGTTCATTTTGTTCAAAGGCTCTTAGTTCGGAGTGTTTAACCTTCCACTCGTCGAGGTGGTACTTTTTGATTCTTTCTTCTCTTTCACAACATGAAGACTTTGCCATTGTAAATTCCAGGTAAAACAGGCATTAGGATTTTCCGGGTTTCTTTTTTTATTTTACAACTTTAATCAAAAGAATTCCTCGATGCTCTGCATCGGGGTTAATGGTCTACTCCTTTGTCTGTCATTCCCGACCCCCCGATCGGGAATCCAGACTGTTTGCTCTCTGGATACCCGTTGGAATTTATCCCGTACTTGATACGGGACGGGTATGACGTGATACCTCGTCACCGACTCATCGGGACTGCGGGGTAGTTCATTTTACACTGCTATCTTTTTACGCGTGTATGTGCCTATAACGGCTAAATTGTGTTATGATTTACTGATAATTTTTAAACCGGGGAAATTGAATGAAAGGAAAAGTCTATATAGTTGGAGCAGGGCCCGGCGATATAGGCCTGCTTACCGTAAAGGGGCTTAAGTGTCTTAAAAAGGCTGAGGTTGTTATATACGATTTCCATTTAAATGCACAGGTTCTAAATTACGCAAATCAGGAGGCAGAATTTATTTATGCCGGAAAGCGCGGCGGGCAGCATGCAATGGAACAGGATGAGATAAACAGGACATTGGTTGAAAAGGCAAAGCAGGGTAAAATTATCTGCCGCCTGAAAGGAGGAGACCCGTTTGTTTTTGGCAGGGGAGGGGAAGAGGCGGAAGCCCTGGCTAAAGAAGGGATAGAATTTGAGGTTGTACCCGGCGTAAGCTCAGCGATTGCAGCCCCTGCATATGCGGGAATCCCTCTTACGCACAGGCTGTATTCATCTTCGCTTGCAATTGTACCCGGTTACGAAGACGCTACAAAAAAGGAAAGTTCTATTAATTGGTCAGGGCTTGCAAAGGGTGCCGGTACTATTGTATTTCTCATGGCAGTCAAAAATATTACCATGGCATGCCAGAGACTTATTGAAAACGGCAGAGACCCTGAGACGCCTGTTGCTGTTACAAGATGGGGTACAAGGCCTGACCAGACGACTGTTGTAGGCAATTTAAAAAATATCGCCAGGCTGGTTAAAGGGAAAGAGATAAAACCCCCTGCGGTTATGGTGGTTGGAGAGGTAGTAAACCTGAGAAAAAGTCTCAACTGGTATGAGAAAAAACCTCTCTTTGGTCACCGGGTCCTCGTAACAAGAGAGCAAACTGGCGGTTTTGAGCTGTTGGAGGAGCTCGGGGCTGAAATAGTAGAGTTTCCTTTTATCAAGATTTTGCCGCCTAAAGAATGGTCTGAGCTTGACATGGCCATAGACAGTATAGAGTCCTATGACTGGCTGATATTCACAAGTACAAGCGGTGTAAAATTTTTCTTTCAGAGGCTTTTTGAGAAAGATGTAGATATAAGGAAGTTGCGGGGCATAAAGATCTGTGCAATTGGCGAAAAAACAACATCAGACATAAAAAAATTCGGGATTAAGGTAGATTTAGTGCCAGAGAAATTCAGCGCCGAAGGGCTCATTGAATCTTTTACTTCAGAATACAGAACCTATGGAACGAAACAAAGGCTGAAAGGCGTAAAGTTTCTGCTTCCCAGGGCTGAGGTTGCAAGGGAAATTTTTCCTGAAAAGATAAGGGAATTAGGCGGGGAAATAGATGTTGTAACTGCATACAGGGCTGTAAAGCCGGAAGTTCATGGGAAGAGGTTAAGAAGATTTTTAAAAGAGGACAAAATCTCGGTAGCCACTTTTACAAGTGCTGCCACTTTTAATAATTTTATGTCAATAATGGGTAGGGATGCACATAAGCTTCTAAAAGATGTTACAATTGCTGTGATCGGCCCTGTAACTGCCAAGGCAGTTGAAAAGGCGGGGTTGTCAGTCAGTATTATGCCAAAACAGGCGACAATTGAGGCAATGATCCGGGAGATAAAGGCACATTGCCAGTCAGTTTCTCAAAAGCGGGCATGAGCAATACTCTCAACTGTGACAGAGGCGCGGCAAGATGGGAAAAAGATATTACGGCCGTTACAAAAAACAACGGTCTGGAAAGACAGACAGCAATAAATCTGTGGACGTTGTTGTCAAGGAACTAAAAAAA
>JAZFSN010000142.1:0-7259 GCA_036446195.1 Thermodesulfovibrionia bacterium
GCGAGAGCCCCTTCTATTTTATTAATCTCCTTATTCAGTCTTTTAACCTCTGCTTCAACATTAAATAAACCCTTTAACGGCACAAAAATTTCCATCCCTGGTTTTATAGATACAGCGGCATCTTCTGGTTTACGTACATCATGCCCTATCTCAATATTGGCGGTTTTAGCCAACTTTGAAATATAAGAAATATTCTCATTCAGGATATCCGTTGTTTTATCAGGAGTCTTTATTGTCACGTTCAGTTCAAGAGATGGCGGTAAATTAAGTTCACCCCTGATATTCCTTATTCCGGATACGGCATCCATAATGAGCCCCATTTTATATTCTGCATCTTTATCTTCAATACCATCTGCCTTTGTGGGGAATCTGCGTATGCACAGGCTTTCAGTTCTATTGCCAATTGGAAGATACTGCCAGAGCTCCTCTGTTACAAAAGGGATAAAGGGATGGAGAAGGCCAAGAGTTGCCTCAAACACGTGAACAAGTGTGTCAACAGCGGCCTTTTTTGAATTCTCGTCTTTTCCGTATAGCGCAGGTTTGGTCATCTCAAGATACCAGTCGCAGAATTCATGCCAGACAAACTGGTATAAAAGATTTGCTGAATCATTGAATCTGTACTCTTCAAGGGATTTATTTACTTCCGAGGCAACTGAAGAAAACCTGCTCAGAATCCACTTATCTGCGAGGCTTAAATATAAGGAATCCTTTACAGGCGCTATCTCCTCATCCTTACCTAAATTCACCAGAACAAACCTTGCAGCATTCCATATCTTGTTTATAAAATGCCTGTATCCCTCAACTCTTTTTTCTGAAAATTTTATATCCCTCCCCTGTGCTGCAAAAGCGGTCAGAGTAAATCTGAACGAATCAGTACCGTAAATATCCGTCATTTCCAGAGGGTCGACCACATTCCCCTTTGACTTACTCATCTTCTGACCGCTGTCCGCCCTTATCAGTGCATGGATATACGTATGATTAAAGGGCACTTTATTCATAAATTTCAGCCCCATCATAATCATTCTGGCTACCCAGAAAAAAAGTATGTCAAATCCGGTTATCAGAACATTTGTAGGGTAAAAGGTCCTGAGGTCCTCTGTTTCATCAGGCCAGCCAAGGGTTGAAAACGGCCAGAGCGCAGAAGAAAACCATGTGTCAAGAACATCTTCGTCCTGAACCAATGCCGATGCTCCAGCACCACAATGAGGACATGCTTCCGGTATTTCGGCAGAAACGATTATCCCATTCTGCACTTTACATTCTGTACTGCGCATGTCCTTACAGTACCAAACTGGAATCCTGTGTCCCCACCAAATCTGTCTTGATATGCACCAGTCCTTAATGTTCTCCATCCAGTCGAGATAGCTGTTAATCCAGCCCGATGGAATAATCTTTACCCTGCCATCCTTAACCGCACTGATTGCCCTCTCAGCAAGGGGCTTCATTTTTACAAACCACTGTTTGGAAAGATACGGTTCAACAATAGTCTTGCATCTGTAGCAATAGCCCAGACTCAGGGTGTGTTCATCTACCTTAAGCAGCAGGTCTGCGGCCTCTAAATCCTTGAGAACTTTTTCCCTGCATTCAAACCTTTCCTGTCCATAATACGGACCGGCCTCCATTGTCATTTTCCCTTCACCTGTCATTATTTTTATAAATGGCAATCCGTGTCTCCCTGCTATTTCAAAGTCATTGGGGTCGTGCGCAGGTGTTACCTTTACAGCTCCTGTGCCGAATGAGATATCAACAAATTCATCAGCAATCACAGGAATCTCTCTGCCCAAAAGAGGTAATTTAAGGATTTTTCCAAGAATGCCTTTATATCTTTTATCTTCCGGATTAACCGCAACAGCAGTATCACCAAGGAGTGTTTCAGGCCTTGTAGTGGCAACAACAACATGTCCGCTGTCATCAGCAAACTGATATTTAATGTAATAGAGTTTGCCTTTTTTTTCCTCATGATCAACCTCAAGGTCTGACAGGGCAGTACGACACTGCGGACACCAGTTGATTATATAATCGCCCCTGTATACCAGGCCTTCTTTATGGAGCCTTACAAAGACTTCTTTTACAGCTATTGACAAACCCTTATCAAGGGTAAACCTCTCACGGCTCCAGTCACAGGATGCGCCAAGACTTTTCAGTTGATGAATAATTCTGCCGCCATACTGTTCCTTCCATTCCCAGACCTTTTTAACAAATTCCTCTCTCCCGAGTTTATGTCTGTCAAGCCCCTGTTTTTTAAGTTCTTTCTCCACTACATTCTGGGTTGCAATACCGGCATGGTCTGTACCCGGAAGCCAGAGTGTGTTAAAACCGCTCATTCTCTTCCACCTTATAAGAATGTCCTGTAATGTTACGTCAAGGGCATGTCCAATATGAAGAGACCCTGTAACATTGGGAGGCGGAATTACTATACAAAAAGGAGGTTTGTCACTTTTGGAATCAGCGTGGAAATAGCCTTTTTTATTCCAAAAATCATACCACTTCTCTTCTATGCCTTTCGGGTTATACGTCTTTTCAATCATAA
Source organism: Thermodesulfovibrionia bacterium (assembly GCA_036446195.1). Classification (GTDB taxonomy): domain Bacteria; phylum Nitrospirota; class Thermodesulfovibrionia; order UBA6902; family BMS3Bbin08; genus JAZFSN01. Next base: position 2,531 of record JAZFSN010000142.1, read on the forward strand.
TCTCACTTGCAGGATTCTAAGATTTCTCGTGCAGACTCGCTTTGAAATTCGAGCCTGCCTGCCGGCAGGCAGGGGGTCAAGTGTAAAATATCACACTACGTAACCATTCAGTGAAAAGTGGAATTATTTATCTCTAAAGAATGATTCCAGCTTCTCTGCTACCCGTCACTGAATGGTTACACTTTATCTATTATCCCGCTCTATCTTTTCTTTCTCTTCAATAATTGCCTTTTCAACTATATACGGGACTTTTGCTTCTACAGCCTTTTCAGTAGCATTTATTAATTCAGACACAAGCCTCCGCGACTCATTCCTGACAGGCCCCTGTATTATCTCCTCAATAATTCTATCTGCTATAAGAGGCATTGCCCTGGACAACAACTTTTCTATTGATTCTTTTCTTTCCAATAATTCCTTATTGACTTTATCAGCCCTTTTTTCAGTTTCAAGCAGTTGATCCCTGAGGTTATTAATAGTATCTTCAGAAGCCTCAGCCGTATCTATCTTGCCTTGTAAGACCTCTGTTACCTTATCGGCTTTTTGTTCCGCCTTCTGTAACTTTTTTCTGAGGTTGACTATAGTATCTTTTAAACTCTTTGCAGTATCTATCTTGCTTAATAACTCCTCGGGCTCAAAAGGCTTTATTATGTAATCATCGGCACCTGCCTTTTTAGCCCTTTCCTCATTAAGATCCTTCACTGACTCAACCATCAATATTACCACCACATACTCCAGCGAAGCATCTTTTTTAATGGCACTGCACAACTCGTAACCGTCCATCTCCGGCAGGTCAACGTCAGCAAGAACGATATCAGGTATTTTATTCCTGATAACATTTAAAGCCTCTTCCCCGTCGCTAACAATCTCTACATCAATATTTCTTTCAGAAAGAACCAGTTCAACGGTTTGATGGATAATTATGCTTTCATCGGCTAATATTAGTTTGCGTCTCATCCATCCCCCTTTGTTGTGCAAATTTTATTGATATATAAAATAAATGTCAAGGATTGATTTCCTTTTCCCGTAATCATTCAGTGACGGGTGGATTATATATCCCTAAAGAATGATTCCCGACAAGCGGGAATGACAAAAAACCTTTATCATCCTTTCCTGTTGTCATTCCGGCTTGTCCGGAATCTGTCTTCTATGCCACCCGTCACTGATTGATTTACTTTTTTCCTTCTATATTTTTTTCTGAAAGCTTTCTTCTCATCTCATAAAGTGTGTTGAGCGCCTCAATGGGCGTCATGCTAAGGACATCAAGCCCCAGGAGTTCCTTCATTACAGGGTCTGCCTGTGTGGCAAAAAGGTCTAACTGTCCTGTCCGTATATTATCAGGTGAAACAGATTCATTGGAGTATGCGAGCTTTGGCACCCCAATCTCATTAAGTTCCGCCCTTTCAAGGTTTGACAAAACCTCTTTTGCCCTCTTAATTGTATCTTCAGGAAGGCCGGCGAGCCTCGCAACCTGGATGCCGTAGCTTTTGTCAGCAGGTCCTTCCTCTATTTTTCTCAGAAAAATTATTTCATCTCCCCACTCCTTTACAGCCATGTTCAGATTTTTGATGCCCTCAAGACAGAGGGAAAGTTCCGTGAGTTCGTGGTAATGAGTGGCAAAAAGCGTCCTTGCATTTAAATTTTTCACAATAAACTCGGCTACTGCCCATGCAATACTTATGCCGTCAAATGTGCTTGTCCCTCTTCCAACCTCATCAAGCAGTATAAGGCTTTTCTCTGTTGCGTTATTCAGGATATTGGCTGTTTCAATCATCTCGACCATGAAGGTGCTCTGCCCTTTGGTTATCACATCCGATGCACCTATTCTGGTAAATATTCTGTCAACAGTCCCTATTCTGGCTTCTTTAGCAGGCACAAAACTACCAATCTGCGCAAGTAATACTATTAAGGCGATCTGCCTCATGTAGGTTGACTTGCCAGCCATATTCGGACCTGTTATTATCAGAATTTTATTGGAATCCGTGTCGATTAATGCGTCATTGGGGATAAATTTTTCTCCGAGCGCCAGTCTCTCAAGAACCGGATGCCTTCCTTCTGAAAACTGGATAACATTTCCATCATCTACAACAGGACATGTGTAATTGTATTTTTTAGCAACAAACGCAAGGCTGTGAAGGGCGTCAATCTCCGCGACCGCAGAAGACGTTTTTTGAAGTCTTTCCGTTTCCCTGGAAATATCATTTCTTATGCTGGTAAAACAGTCATATTCGAGATTTTTAAGCCTTTCTTCTGCGCCGAGGATTTTAGCCTCGTACTCTTTAAGTTCAGGGGTTATAAATCTCTCGTGGCTGACAAGGGTCTGTTTTCTAATGTAGTCGTCAGGGACCTGCGAAAGATTGGGTTTTGTTACCTCAATGTAATAGCCAAAGACTCTGTTATATCCTACTTTAAGTGACGATATACCTGTCCTTTCCCTCTCCTTTACCTGAAGAGAGGCAATAAAATCTTTTCCGCTTCCGCTTATCTCTCTGAGTTCGTCTATCTCCGGATTAAACCCTTCTTTTATCAGGCCTCCATCTTTCAGACCTAAAGGAGGATTTTCTGCAATAGACTGCTCAATAACAGACCTCACTTCAGAGAGCACATCAATCTGCTCTGATAAATGTTTTATTTTTTTATTTTCATATCCCTGAAGCAGGTTTTTTAACGCTGGCAATATGCCAATGGAATTCTTTAAAGACACAAGATCTCTTGCATTGGCAGTTTCATTGCTTATCCTTGACGCCTGACGTTCAATATCCGAAATTCCCTCTAACAGATTCTGTATTTTCCTGTTATTGCCTGTATCATTAATCAAGGCGCTCACTGCACCCTGCCTATGTGCAATTGCTTCAGTGTCGAGCAGTGGATTTAGAAGCCATGACCTTAAAAGTCTGCCCCCCATAGGTGTATGTGTTTCATCTATGACCCATAGAAGGGTATTTTCTTTATCGCCCTCTTTCATGGGCTTTGTAATCTCAAGGTTTTTTTGCGCTGATGCATCTAACAGCATATACGACTTATGCCTGAGCACACTTATTTTCTTAAATGTAGCTGTCTGTTTCTGGGTCTCTTCAAGATAATTAAGCAGCGCACCAGCAGAAGAAATGGCTACCACCATACCCTCACAGCCGTATCCGTCAAGCGAAGATACCCTGAAGTGCCCTAAAAGTTTTCTATATGCCTCAAGATAATCAAAATACCAGTCATCATAAGCCGTAAGGTAAAAACCGTTAAGGCTGTTAAGTATGGAAGGATTATTCTTAAGGCTGACAGGATAAAGAATTTCCCTTGGTTCGAATCTGCTTATCTCATCATCAAGATTTCCATGAGACTGATAAATTAAAAACTCTCCAGTGGATATATCCGCTACAGCAATACCAAAGATGTTTTCTCTCTGGGAAAATCCAAGTATATAGCTGTTCTCTTTAGGATTTTCAGGAAGAAAAGTCCCCGGTGTAACAACTTTCACAACCTCTCTTCTGACTATTCCCTTTGCCTCCTTTGGGTCTTCTACCTGTTCGCAAATAGCAACCTTATGGCCTGCCTTTATAAGTTTTGATATATAGGTTTCTGCTGTAAAGTGTGGAATACCGCACATGGGAACAGGGATGTCCTTCCCTTTTTCTCTTGTAGTCAGGGTTATATGCAAAATCTTTGAGGCATTGACAGCATCAGGCCCGAACATCTCGTAAAAATCACCAAGACGAAAAAAAACAATACAGTCCGGATAATTCCGTTTAATATCATTAAACTGTTTCATTAAAGGGGTTAGTTCAGACATATTCAATTCCTCACCAGGAATTTAAATCTTAACAGTTGAGCCTCTTGCAAAAGTCGTCATTCCCGTGAAAACGGGAATCCAGAGTGAAACGTAACCTATTGAAAATACTGGATTCCCACTGGAGCCTGCCCTCGAATTCAGTAATCGGGGGTGGGAATGACAAACAAGACTATTTTTCAGACTTTTGCAAGAGCCTCAGTTGTCAATTTAAGGCTCTATTTTTTGAAAAACCTGCTTATCTTGTTATAGGACTTTTGTAAGTGTTCTGGTATAACCCTTGTTTCGGAAATAATCGGCATGCTGTCTGTATCGCCTGTCCATCTGGGAACAATATGAAAATGCATATGCTGCTCCATACCAGCACCCGCGACCTTGCCAAAATTCAGCCCCATATTAAAACCATCGGGCATAAGTGCTTTCTTTAATACTTCCACTGACCTTTCGACAGTTTTTATAAAGTCAAAAAGCACCTTATCAGAAAGGCCTTTAAAAGTAGGTGTGTGAAAGTACGGGACAACCATTAAATGTCCGCTATTATAGGGATAGCGGTTTAATACTACAAAGCAGTGCCTGCCTCTGTATAATATCAGATTTTTTTTATCTTTGGCTTTATTTTCTCTGTGTATATCGCAGAACAAACAGGTCTTGTGTTTTTCTTCAGACAATATGTATTCCATTCTCCAGGGCGCCCACAATCTTTTCATAAAACCTCCAGGTATACAGGTTAAGGCTAAGGTTAAGGTTTAGATCTATAAAAAATATTGCTCAGTCTTAACCTCGACCTCAACCTTTTAATCTTTCTAATACCTTCTGTACATCGTCCCATGTAAGCCACTTGTCCTTTGGGTTTCGCATTAAATATGCCGGATGAAAAGTAGGCATAACAGGAATCCCCTTGTAACTGTAGAACCTTCCCCTGAGTTTGCTAATAGGAATCCTGGTTCCTGT